>JAIZWN010000637.1 GCA_020443945.1 Candidatus Thiosymbion ectosymbiont of Robbea hypermnestra
TGTGATCTATAGGATGATAGGACAGGCAAAGCCTAGCGTGGTCTCGCGCCCCATCCTACAGATTTTAGGACTACCCCATTACCTTCGATACCCTGAAATTCGTGCGACGGCTCAAAGCGGCCGGCGTATCGGAAACACATGCCGAAGCGGAAGCGGAGGCCTTGGCCGAGGTGTTCTCGGAAGCCCTGGATACCCGGCTGGCGACCAAAGCGGATATGGCTCGGCTGGAAGGCGAGCTGAGGCTGATGAAATGGATGCTGGGTTTAGTCATCGGCGGTATTTCGGTGTTGATCCTGAAGACCTTCTTCTGATTTGGCTCTGCAATGACCACTGCGGCGGGATGCGCTGGGCTTTCCCGCCCTACCGTACTGGTGATCTTTCTGGAAGAACCCTCGGCGTGGGAGATGCTGAATGCTTTATAAAATTCCTTTGGTTCTGGACCCGCAACCGGAAGGTGGATTCACCGTTACCTCACCGATATTGCCGGAATTGGTCACGGAAGGAGATACCGTCGAGGAAGTCTTGGCGAATGTCCAAGACGCGCTCCAAGCAGCATGGGAAATGGGGTCAGGAAATGGGGTCAGGTCTTGATCCGTGACCCTTGAAGGCACGGGTCAAGACCTGACCCCTTTCCCCACTTGCTTGTATCGTCTCGCCATGAATGTCAGCCTATCGGATTGTTCTCGACCGGGAGGTTACCCTCGCCACCACCTGCGGCGAATACTTTCACAATCTCTGGGGCGTGGGAGCCAGGGGATGGAAACCGCAAAGCCGGCAGCCGTATGAGCTTGCAATGTCAATCGAAGTGGGGTATTGGTGCGCGTTGACATTCGGAAGGTCCGCACAGCGGACCCTACGCTGACTCATCATACGCAAAAGCGAAGAGGAATACCCCGATGAAAGAATCGTACTTACCGGATCTGCAAAATCCTGTCCAATTACCTTCTTCCGAAGAGCAATCCCGGCGCTGGCAGAAGGAAAACCGCGAATGGTGGGAGACCAATCCCATGCGCTATGACTGGAAACAGGAAATTCCATATGCACCGGGCACTCGCGAGTTCTATCAAGAGATAGATAACCGTTTCTTTTCCGCCTCCAAGAGCTTTCTACCCTGGCGGGATAAGCCGTTCGATACCCTGATTCCGTTCAACGAGCTGGCGGATAGGCATTGTCTTGAGATCGGACCCGGCTGTGGCTCCCACGCTCAATTGATCGCCCAGGCGGCGCGTTCCTACACGGCCATCGATCTCACGGATTTTGCCGTGAACACTACCAGCAAGCGACTTGAAACATTTGGCCTCGATGCCGAGGTGAAACGCATGGATGCCGAGCGGATGGCATTTCCTGATGATACCTTCGATTTCATCTGGACCTGGGGCGTGATTCACCATTCGGCCAATACCGATCGCATCCTGCAACAGATGAGCCGGGTTCTGAGACCTGGCGGACGCGCGGTGGTAATGGTGTACTATCGCAATTTCTGGAATTACTTCATCATATCCGGGCTCATTCGGGGTGTCATTATGGGGGAGTTGTTAACCACGAGAAGTCTGAGCAAAATTCACCAAAAGAACTCCGATGGTGCACTGGCGCGTTTTTACACCGTTGCCGAATGGAACAGGCTGGTTTCCGGTCATTTCCGGGTAATCGAGAACCGCATTATGGGACAAAAGAGTGATTTGTATCCCATCCCTGCCGGTACGGTAAAGAATCGGTTGCTGAAGGCGACCCCCGATTCCCTGGGCCGTTTTTTCACCAATACCTGCCGGATGGGTAGTTTTCTGGTATCGACTCTGGAGAACCGAAAGTAGGAGCGATTCTCCCCGGATCGCCGGAAAATTGAGCTGGAATAAACCCGCGCCATGTTCGGTCGTCTGATTCTCCTGATCGTGCTGGTGGGCGCGGTGCTTTGGTTCCTGCGCTGGTTCAGGCGTACCCCCCCGGAGCGGGTCGCCCGGATCCTGCGTCGCTCCCTGCTGTGGGGCGCCGTGGGGGTTTTGGTGCTGCTGGCGATCAGTGGTCGCCTGCATCCTCTGTTCGCGGCCCTGCCCGCCGCCGTTCCCCTGGTGATGCGGGTTGTCAATCTGCTCCGGCTGGCGCCTATGATTCGGCAGGTTATGGGGGCCCTGGGTTTGTCCGGGATACCGGGGGTGACTGCGGGCGCCGGTTTCGGCGGGGGCCGGACTTCCTCGATCCGCACCCGCTTTCTGGAGATGACCCTGGACCACGCCAGCGGCGAGATGGATGGGCTGGTGTTGGAAGGGCCCTTGCGGGGCCGTCGGTTGTCCGCGCTGGGCCTGGAACAACTGCTGGGGCTGTTGGCCCTGTGTCGGCGTGGGGACGCCCAGTCCGCCGCGGTGCTCGAGGCCTATCTCGATCGGGTCCGGGGCGGTGATTGGCGGGCGCGGGCGGGTGGGGGAGAGGGAAGCGCGCCGCCGGCGGCCGATGCCGCGATGACCCGGGAGGAGGCGTTGGCGATTCTCGGCCTTGCCCAGGGGGCGAGCAGGGATGAAATCCGCGCCGCCCATCGCCGCCTGGTGCAGCGTTTCCACCCGGACCGCGGCGGCTCGGATTATCTGGCGGCCAAGATCAACGCAGCCAAGCGGTTGCTTTTGAGCGAGTAGAGCGCATCGGCGGGATGTGCTCCGCTTTTTTGCCTTACCTGGTGGCCAGGATCAACGCGACCAGGCGGTTGCTGTTGGGTGAGTAGCCTTCAGGTTGCCGTCGGCTCGGGGGTTTTGTCCCGAAATTCGCACAGATCCCGGATGAGGCATTCCGGGCACCTCGGCCGGCGGGCGGTGCACCGATAGCGGCCGTGGAGGATCAGCCAGTGGTGGGCGTTCTTCAGGAAGCGGGGCGGCACGGATTGCAGCAGCCCCCGCTCGACCTCCAGGGGTGTCTTGCCGGGGGCGAGGCGGGTGCGGTTGCAGACCCGGAAGATGTGGGTGTCCACCGCGATGGTGGGTTGTCCGAAGGCGGTGTTGAGTACTACGTTGGCGGTCTTGCGACCGACGCCGGGTAGCCTCTCCAGGGATTTGCGGTCCGCGGGGACCTCTCCTCCGTGCTCCGCGATCAGGATGGCGCAGGTCTTGATGAGATTTCCGGCCTTGCTGTTGAACAGCCCGATGGTTCGGATGTGGTGCTTCAGGCCCTCTTCTCCCAGGGCCAGGATGGCCGCCGGCGTATTGGCCAGGGGGAAGAGCGCGGCGGTGACCCGGTTCACCATTTTGTCGGTGGCTTGGGCGGAAAGGATAACCGCCACCAGCAGCTCGAAGGGCGTGGAGTAGGTGAGCTCCGTAGTAGGCTCCGGGTCGGCGGCCTGCAGGCGCTCGAAGATCAGGTGTCTCTGTTTCCGGTTCATGGATCGGCGCCCGTGCCTTCAGCGCTTGCGAAGGTCACGGGCGACGCGCCGGGGCGGCTAGGTCAGGAGGGCCTTGACGCCTTCACGTTCTTCCTTAAGCTCCTTGAGCGTGAAGTCCATCTTCTCGCGGGAGAAGTCGTCGATTTTGAGGTCCTTGACGACCTCGTACTTGCCGGGGGTGCAGGTGCAGGGGAAGCCGTAGACCATGCCCTCGGGAATCCCGTAGGCGCCGTCCGAGACCACGCCCATGGTCACCCACTCGCCGTTGCTGCCCAACATCCAGTCGCGCATGTGGCCGATGGCCGCATTGCCCGCGCTGGCCGCGGAGGAGGCGCCGCGGGCGTCGATAATGGCCGCGCCCCGCTTGCCGACGGTGGGGATATAGGTCTCGCGGTACCAGGTCTCGTCGGCCACCAGGGTCTTGGCGTCCTTGCCGTCCACGGTGGCGAAGCGCAGGTCCGGGTACATGGTGGGTGAGTGGTTGCCCCAGACCACCATCTTTTCGACGTCCGAAACCTTCTTGCCGGTCCGGGTGGCCAGCTGCGAGACCGCGCGGTTGTGGTCGAGCCGCATCATGGAGGTAAAGTTGGCAGCGGGCAGGTCGGGGGCGGATTCCTTGGCGATATAGGCGTTGGTGTTGGCCGGATTACCGACCACGATGACCCGCACATCGCGCTTGGCAACCTCGTTGAGCGCCTTTCCCTGCTCGATGAAGATCTTGGCGTTGTCCATCAGGAGGTCTTTGCGCTCCATGCCCGGCCCGCGAGGCTTGGCGCCGATCAGCAGGGCATAGTCGATGTCCTTGAACGCCTCCTTGGGATCTCCGGTGCCGGTCATGTCGGCCAGCAGGGGGAACGCGCAATCGTCGAGCTCCATCATCACGCCCTTGAGGGCCTTTTGCGGTTTCTCCATCGGCAGTTCCAGCAGCTGCAGGATGACGGGCTGATCCTTGCCCAGCATCTCGCCGGAGGCGATGCGAAACAGGGTTGCGTAACCAATCTGGCCGGCGGCGCCGGTCACTGCGATTTTGACGGGGGTTTTTGCCACGGCGGAACACTCCTCATACGGTAGTTATGGGATGGGTGGTGGTCGGAAAAGGCCGCATATCTTCGAGGGATGTTCCATCCGATTCCGCCGGTTGTCGTTTCGACCAGGAGGGAAAAATCTCCCGTGCCGGGAATCTTGCTTGCCGGACCGGAAGCGCTCTCCCCACGGTCGCTGAGGACGGAAACGGGTTTTACCAGAGAATTTCAGATGAAACGGGTACCGGAGATCCGCGGACCTTGTTTGCTTTTCAAACGAACCTCTAATCCTTGCCCATGGGAGGGATTTCGTCAAGACGCTCGGCATTGTGACGGAGCTACCGGGTGCCAATAATTGCTGACGGGTTCTCGGCGGGTCCTGAAGTTTGTCGTCCCCGGCATTCGGATTCCAGCATCCAGGCCGATTCTATTGCTTTGTTGTTATCCTTCAATTATCCTTCGATAATCCTTCGATTGTCCTACAGAGGAATTCTCATGGATTTTGTCAGTGTTCGCGATTTTCGCACCGAGCCCGGCGCGGTCTGGCAAAAGCTGGCCCAACAACACGAGTTGGTGGTCACTCGTAACGGCAAGCCGTTCGCGGTTCTGACCGAGACCAGCCCGACCGAGCTCGATCAGGATCTTCAGGCCTTACGCGGCCTTCGGTTCGGCCGGGCCTTGGATGCGATCCGCACCCAGGCACGCGCACAGGGTGTGGACAAAATGACCCTGGATGAGATCAATGCCGTTATCAGGGAGGTCCGTGAGGAACGGCGACATGAGGCTGGTGCTTGATACTAACGTCCTGGTTTCCGGATTTTTATCCGATACCTCGCCACCGGCGCGGCTCCTGAACGGGGTGCGCGATCAGACGGTCACGCCGGTCATCTCGTCCCCCGTTGTCGCCGAGTATCGGGTGGTTCTCTCGCGGCCCGTGTTACGACTGGATGTCGGCGAGGTCGTCGAGTTCCTGGTCGCCCTCTCGGACAGTGCCTGGTACGTCGAGCCCTTTCCCGTCGATCCGGCCGGTTTTCCCGATCCGTCTGATCTGCCCTTCTATGCCACCGCACTGGCGGGCTCGTGCCCCCTGGTTACTGGTAACCGCAAGCACTTTCCCGACCACGGACCCGTGGAGGTCCTGAGCCCGCGAGCGGCGGTGGAGAGGCTGTCTCAATTGACCGCATAGGGATGCTCGTATACCCGCGCGTAGTTGGCGAAGACATTACCCGCCGCTGGTATCTGAGTGTTTACCACTACCCCTGCCGCCAAAGGCCCTGTTGTGAGTGTCTTCAGGGCTCGCCCTCGTCTGCCGGCGGTACCCGCCGAATCCTTCGATTCCGCCGGCGATTCGCCCGGTTGTGTCGCCGCCAGCGCAGCAGGGTGACGATGGGACCGGAAACCGCATAGCCGATGAACCCGATGAACAGGACTACCGGCGGATGTAACAGTACCACCGCGTAGCCGAGCATGATGGCTACCGCGAAGATGAAGGGGACCCGTCCGCGTAAATCGATTTCCTTGAAGCTGTGAAACCGGAAATTGCTTACCATGAGCAGGCCGGTGCCGGTGGTGATGAAGGCCGCCAGCCAGCTCACGTCGGCCCCGTCGATAGCGTGATCCGCTCCGATCCAGACCCCCGCGGCGACGATTGCCGCCCCCGCGGGGCTCGGTAGACCTTGAAAGAAACGCTTATCCGCGATGCGGAGCCGGGTATTGAAACGGGCCAGACGCAGGGCCGCAGCGGTGGTATAGATGAAAGCGGCCAGCCAGCCGACCTTGCCGAGTCCGCTCAAGGCCCACTCGTAGACCACCAGGGCCGGCGCGACGCCGAAGGCCACCATGTCGGAGAGGCTGTCGTACTCCGCCCCGAAATCGCTTTGGGTATTGGTCAGGCGGGCGACCCGCCCGTCGAGCCCATCCAGCACCGTGCCGGCGAAGATGGCGAGCGCGGCGGCCTCGAAACGCCCCTGCATAGCTACCAGCACCGCATAAAAGCCGGAGAACAGCGCCGCGGTGGTAAAGAGATTGGGCAGAAGATAGATGCCGCGTCGGATGTCGGGCTTGGATTTTGGTTCTTCCATTGGGTGGACGATATGGCAGGGAGGCTATTCGGGGAACACAGTATACCGGGACATTGCGGGTTGCCTACCCCGTTTCGAAGGCGAGGGAGAGGGAGTTGATGCAGTAGCGTTGTCCGGTGGGTTCGGGACCGTCCTCGAAGACATGCCCCAGGTGTGAGCCGCAATGGTTGCAGTGGACCTCTACCCGGTGCATGCCGAGGCTCCGGTCCGTTTCCGTGCCTATGACGGCATCCGCGACCGGCTGCCGGAAGCTCGGCCAGCCGGTGCCCGAATCGTATTTTTCCTCGGAGCCGAAGAGCGCCTCGCCGCAGCAGACGCACCGGTAGACTCCCCGGGCCTTGTGGTCGTGAAACCGGCCCGTGAAGGCGGGTTCCGTGCCCCGGCGCCGGCACACCTGGTACTGCTCCGGCGTCAATTGCTCGCGCCACTGGGCGTCGGTCTTCTCGATCTTGTCGCTCATTACAAGGCTCCTCGGATCATAGATGCGAGTATACTTGGTCTTTGGGTGTCGCCACAGGCGACACACGACGTGGCCCAGGGATGGGCCGCCATTTTCAACGCCGGCCAGCCGTTGAACCGGCATGAGGGCTTTGCAATCATGACGACCGAGCTCCTGAAGCAGATCCAAGACGGCATCGGAGCATTGCGGCTGGACGTCAATCAGAGACTCGACCAGACCAGTGAACGGCTGGATCAGACCGACTTACACCTCAAACGGATAGAACAGAACCTCGCCGATCTGGACAAATCCATGCGCCGGGTCGCCGAGCGCTTCCGTGTCCGGTCCATCGACGCCCGATACCCAAGCCAGCTCCCCAGCATGAGGGTTTTGCAATCGTGACGACCGATCCGACCATCGAGGTCCTGAGACAGATCCGAGACGGTATCGGAGAGTTGCAGCAGGACGTCAAGCAACAAATCGAGGAGCTAAGGCAGGATTTCAATGAACGGTTGGACCAGACCAACGCGCGCCTTGGACGGGTGGAGCAGGGCCTCACCGATCTGGGCAAGTTCATGCGCCAAATCGCCCTGGATCAGGCCCAATATGAGCGCTTCCATGCCCACCATGTGGAGCACCTCGGCGAAGAGGTAACGGACCTGAAAGAGCGCGTCCAACGGCTCGAACAAAGGTCCGCCGCCTGAACGAATCTTTGTAACGGATCAGCCGGTGGCGCAACATACCCCGGCGGCCACCGCAATCCCCACAACCCGAAGCTATCCCCATGAGCCAGGTCCATTCCAAACAAAAACCCTTCCACGATCCCTCCCTGGTCGCGGCCCGCGCCGACCTGTTGCGCGAGCTGCGCACCTTCCTTCCCGAGGACACCCTATTGGAGCGGGAGGAAGAGCTCCGTCCCTACGAATGCGACGCGCTCTCCGCCTATCGGCAGCTCCCCCTGCTGGTACTGCTGCCGCGCACCCTGGAAGAGGTCCAACGCATCCTGCGCCTGTGTCACGCGCGCAAGGTTCCGGTCGTCGCCAGAGGCGCGGGAACCGGGGTCTCCGGCGGGGCGCTGCCCCACGCCGAGGGCATTCTGCTCAGCCTGGCGCGCTTCGACCGCATCCTGGACATCGACCCGACCGGCCGCACCGCTTGCGTCCAGCCGGGGGTGCGCAATCTGGCCATCTCCGAGGCCGCGGCCCCCTTCGGCCTCTACTACGCCCCGGACCCCTCCTCCCAGATCGCCTGCACCATCGGCGGCAACGTCGCGGAAAACTCCGGCGGCGTCCACTGCCTCAAATATGGGCTGACGGTCCACAACGTACTAGCAATCAAGTTCGTGACCGTGGACGGCGAGCTGATCGAAATCGGCGGCCAGATCCCGGATGCGCCGGGTTACGACTTGCCGGCCCTCTTCGTCGGCTCCGAAGGCATGCTCGGCGTGGTAGTCGAGATCACCATCCGCCTCCTGCCGACGCCCGAACAGGCGCAGGTCGTATTGGCGGCCTACGACGACGCGGAAAAGGCCGGACAATCCGTCGGCGACATCATCGCCGCGGGCATCATCCCCGCGGGTCTGGAGATGATGGACGGCCCCGCCATCGCCGCCACCGAGGCCTTCGTCCACGCCGGCTACCCCACCGACGCCGCCGCCATGCTGCTGTGCGAAGTAGACGGCAGCGAGCAGGAAGTCGCCGCGCACATCGCCCAGGTCCGGGAACTGCTGCTCGCCGGCGGTGCCACCGAGGTGCGCACCGCCCGCGACAACCAGGAACGCCTGCGCTTCTGGCAGGGCCGCAAAGCCGCCTTCCCCGCCGTCGGCCGCCTCGCCCCCGACTACTACTGCATGGACGGCACCATCCCCCGCCGCCGGTTGCCCGAGGTCCTGCGCCGCACCGGGGAGCTCTCCGCCGAATACGGCCTGCCGGTCGTCAACGTCTTCCATGCCGGTGACGGCAACCTGCACCCGCTCATCCTCTACGACGCCAACCAGCCCGGAGAACTGGCCCGCACCGAGGAGCTCGGCGGCAAGATCCTCGAGCTCTGCGTCGAGGTCGGCGGCACCATCACCGGCGAGCACGGCGTAGGCATCGAAAAAATCAACCAGATGTGCGTCCAGTTCACCCCGGAAGAGCTGGAACAATTCATGGCGGTCAAGCGGGCCTTCGACCCCCGGGAGCTACTGAATCCCGGCAAGGGCATCCCGACGCCCCGGCGCTGCTCCGAATATCGCCAGCTGCCTCCCCAAGCGCCGGCCCACGAGCATAGGCACGATCACCATTGAACTTGCGGCGCTAACAAATTCAGATGACGCTGCAAGCAGCGCCCATGATTAAAGCGTCAGGTGACCAGGTAATACGACGATCAGATCTTGGAAAAAGCCAAAAGGATCAGCGAAATCAAAATCACTGATCCCATCGAATTCATCAAGAAGGAGCTGCCATGATTACGGATACCGAACTCCGCGTACAGGGGATCGCGGTGCTCGCCCGAGCTCTGGGTACAGTGGAAGCCGAGCGGTTCGTGGCGCTCATCCAGCGCGAACCCTTCGATTATACTGAATGGCGGCAGGACCAATGGAATCATTTAACCCTCGATGAACTCAGCGCCCAGGCAATGGCTATGCGCAAACGGAACTCCGATGCGGATAATCGAAGAAGGAAATGCAATACCGGGATCTGAGAGATTTCATCGCCCGGCTCGAGCAGCGCGGCGAGCTCAAGCGCGTAACCGTCGAGGTGGACCCTTACCTCGAGATCACCGAGATCTGTGATCGGACCCTGCGCGCGGGCGGCCCCGCCCTGTTGTTCGAGCGGCCGAAGGGGTCCGGGATTCCGCTCCTGGGTAATCTCTTCGGCACCCCGCAACGGGTGGCGTTGGGAATGGGGGAGGAGTCCATCGACGCCCTGCGGGAGGTCGGCAAGATGCTGGCCTTCCTCAAGGAGCCGGACCCGCCGCGTGGAATGAAGGATGCCTGGCAAAAGCTGCCGGTATTCAAAAAGGTGCTCGACATGGCGCCCAAACGGTCCGGGAGTCCGCCCTGCCGCGAGATCGTGGAGGAGGGGGCACAGGTCGATCTCGGCCAATTGCCCATCCAGACCTGTTGGCCGGGAGACGCGGGACCCCTCATTACCTGGGGGCTGGTAGTGACCCGGGGGCCGGGCAAACCGCGCCAGAACCTGGGCATCTATCGCATGCAGGTGCTGGGGAGTCATCGGGTCATCATGCGCTGGCTCGCCCATCGCGGCGGTGCGCTGGACTTTCGGGACTGGTGTCTGGAGCACCCGAACGAGCCCTTTCCCGTCTCCGTCGCCTTAGGGGCGGACCCGGCAACCATGCTCGCCGCCGTCACCCCGGTGCCCGACGGTCTGTCCGAGTATGCCTTCGCCGGCCTGCTGCGGGGCAGCCGCACGGAGGTCGCCGAGGGTATCGGCAACGACCTGCAAGTCCCCGCGGGCGCCGAGCTGGTGCTCGAAGGCCATATTCACCCCGAGGATACGGCCGCCGAGGGTCCCTTCGGCGATCACACCGGCTATTACAACGAGGTCGAAGACTTTCCCGTCTTTACCATCGAACGCATCAGCCGGCGCCGCGATCCCATTTACCACAGCACCTACACGGGCCGACCGCCGGACGAGCCGGCCATTCTGGGCGTGGCGCTCAACGAGGTCTTCGTCCCTATCCTGCAAAAGCAGTTTCCCGAGATACTCGATTTCTATCTGCCGCCGGAAGGTTGCTCCTACCGGTTGGCGGTCGTCAGTATGAGGAAGCAATATCCGGGACACGCCAAGCGCGTGATGCTGGGCGTCTGGTCCTTCCTGCGCCAGTTCATGTATACCAAGTTCGTGATCGTCGTGGACGAGGACGTGAACCCCAGGGACTGGAAGGATGTCATCTGGGCCATGACCACACGCATGGACCCGGCGCGGGATACGGTGGTCGTGGAACGCACACCGATCGACTATCTGGATTTCGCCTCCCCGGTGTCGGGGTTAGGCTCCAAGATCGGCTTCGATGCCACCGACAAGTGGCAGGGGGAGACCCAACGGCAGTGGGGGCGGCCGATTCGTATGGACGAACGGATCAAACGACGGGTGGACGAACGTTGGGACCATCTCGGAATCGATTGAGATTCCACACCACAATCCCCTCATTTCCCCGGCCCAAAGAGGAGAGTGTCGCCAAAGGCGATACCCGACGTGGTCCAGGGATGGACCGCCATTTTCAACAGCGGTAAACCGCTGAAAAAGCCCAGGGATGGGCTTTTGCGGCACCCTCGAGAGGAGGAGGGCGTGCCTTCCCTTACGGGACGGCACGCCCATTCTGCCCGCTCAGTAGTTGTCGCCTCCTCCGGACCTCGGGACCCTGGGCCGGGCCTCGTTGACCTTCAACTTGCGGCCCTTCACGGTCTTGTCGTTCAGGGCCTCGATGGCCTGAGTGGCATCGGCGTCATTGGGTACCTCCACAAAGCCGAATCCCTTGGAAAGGCCAGTGAACTTGTCCTTGATTACCTCCGCGCTCGCCTGTTCATTGTACTCGGCGAAGATTTCCCTAAGCTCGTCGTCGGTGACGTCATAGGGCAGATTTCCTACATAGATCCGCATTGTTTTCTCTCGTGCAAATTGTGCATTGATCCACCTGACACCATCGCCCGACCAATGCACAGGTCAGACAACAGCGAACGGCACTATACCGCCGTATCCTGCCAACCGCCTTCATTCAGCGGCTCTGTGGGACCCCGCGTATTCCAAATCCCCGGATATGACCGGAAAACACGCCACCCCGCCGGACGGGGATAGCCGTCCATGGGGTCGAGGAAAATACCGCCGATCCATATCGACCGCCGGCGAACGGAATCCCACAAACGAATCCTGGCCCCGGTGTGGGATGACGGATACCTCTTTCCACGGTCGATTCGGGACTTGAACAATCCAATGTACTGGAACTTGGCGCAACCCTAGTTTATCTATGCTTGTCCGTCAACCGGATTTCGGGCCGGATGAAAAAGGGTGTCGAATGCTTTACGATTTCAGAGCGCCCTGAAAAATTCAAGCCCCCAAACGGATGTAACGAACCATGACCGAGCACTTTCAAGACACCGGCTTCGTGCCGCTCGATATCGCGGTCCTGACCATATCGGACAGCCGCACCGACGCCGACGACAAGTCCGGCGACCTGCTCCGGGACGCGGCTGAACAGGCGGGCCATCGGGTGGTCGCCAGGGAAATCGTGCCGGACGACGTCTACCGGATGCGGGTCTTCTTCTCCCGCTGGATCGCCGATCCGCGGGTGCAGGTGATATTGACGACCGGCGGCACCGGCATCACCGGGCGGGACAGCACCCCGGAGGCCGTCGTGCCGCTGCTCGACAAACGGATCGAGGGCTTCGGCGAACTCTTCCGCGCCCTCTCCTTCGAGGAAATCGGTCCCTCCACGCTCCAGTCCCGGGCCGTGGCGGGCCTGGCCAACGGCACCTTCATCTTCTGTCTGCCCGGCTCCAGCGGGGCCTGCCGGACCGCCTGGGACAAGATACTTCAAGCCCAGTTCGACCACCGCACCAGGCCGTGCAACTTCGCTCAACTCATACCACGTCTGCTGGAACACTAGCGGGCGATAATTCCATGTCGGAAAACACCAGCCCCGAGAAAGATCGAGACGGCCCGCCGCTGTCGATGGAACAGGCGTTGGAGCTGTTGCTCGACAAAGCCCAACCCATCGCCGAGACCGGGCTCGTCGGCAGCATCGCGGCCCTAGGACGGGTTCTTGCCGATCCTGTGATCAGTACCATCGAGGTTCCGGGTTGGAACGACGGCGCCATGGATGGCTATGCGGTACGCATCGCCGATCTTGGTCCAAGCGATGGCCTGATGCGGGTCTCCCAGCGCATTCCGGCGGGTACTGTCGGGCAACTGCTGGAGCCCGGAACGGCGGCGCGCATCTTCACCGGCGCGCCGGTGCCCGAGGGCGCTGATGCGGTGGGTAGCCAAGCGCTGTGCGCACGTGAGGGCGACCGGGTGCGGATTCCTCTGGAACTGAAGCCGGGCGCGAACATTCGGCGAGCCGGGGAGGATATCGCGGTCGGATCCGAAGTGATCGGCGTCGGTACCCGATTGCGAGCCCAGCACCTGGGGCTTACGGCCTCCGTGGGCGCAGCTGTGCTCAACGTCTTTCGGCGTTTGCGGGTCGCCATCTTTTCCAGCGGAGATGAGCTGGTGATGCCCGGTATCCCGCTGGGGCCGGGGCAGATCTACAACTCGAACCGATTCACCCTCCACGGGCTGCTGGTGGAGCTGGGCTGCGATGTCCTGGATCTCGGCATTGTTCCCGACACGCTGGAAGCGACCATGGACGCCCTTCGGGGCGCGGCGGAACGGGCGGACCTGATTCTCGCCAGCGGTGGGGTGTCCGTCGGCGAGGAAGACCATGTGAAGCCGGCGGTGGAGCGTCTCGGCAGCCTGGACCTGTGGAAGATCGCCATTCGTCCGGGCAAGCCTCTAGCCTTCGGAAGGATTGCGGATAGCCGTAC
>JAIZWN010000638.1 GCA_020443945.1 Candidatus Thiosymbion ectosymbiont of Robbea hypermnestra
GGCACCGCCAGACGAAAGGGGCGGGAACGGATAGGCCAAATCTAAGGACACGGGAAACCTGTCCTCTACTCTACTGTCCTCTGTGGTGAGAAAACCGATGTATTTGAAAAAAAGCAATCATTGTGGCATATAAAACGTTTCGACGTACTTAAACACGGCGACTCACCGTCTACTACCTGTTATGCCGCACGTCGAGTGAAACAGCGTATCTCGGAGGATTTATTGGACCATGTATCGATGTCCTGAAACACGAAGGCAGGGAATGGAATTTCATTGTCATATCTGAATCGTAAGAATCCCGTGTACCAATTCAGTTACTGTCAAGAGAGGTGCCTCATGTCTGAAGCTCACAAAGAAGTAATGCGTCTCTACTGGGAGGAGGCCATCAACAAAGGAAACTACTCGGTTTTGGAGGAGGTGGCTGATCCAAACTACGTTTTGTGCACTCCTGGTCAAGAATTGCACGGTGTGGAAGATCTCAAAGGTCTCTTAGCTTCGTACCGCACCGCTTTCCCCGACGCGCATCTGGAGATCGACGATATGGTTTTTGAGGGCGACAAGGTTGTGACGTGCTTCACGGTAACTGGTACGCACAAGGGCGATCTCACGGGAATCGCACCTACCGGCAAGCAAGTAAAGTTTAGCGGGATGATACTCAGTCGTTTCGAAAATGGGAAGATTGTTGAGGAATGGGAGATTTTGGATCAGCTCACTATGTTGCAGCAGCTCGGCGTTGTCTCTAGTCCCGCATGAATCGAGGCATCTAGAAAAAGGGGCCAGGCTCAATTGATGGGTCGCTTATCACGACTCCCTTGCCTAACATTTGGCTGCAAGCGACCCAGTGCCGCGATCCGACTCCTCAGCAACTTTCAAGCTCAGTGCCACGCGGCATTGAGCGCCTGAGCCAAACCGTTAGTGCGCCAAGCGAAGCTTGGCGCTTCTTGCCGGGTGCAAGTCCCGGTCGGGAAAGGGCTAACCACCCACCCGTATCGCGTGTTGCGCCTCTGGCGGACAGCGACGCCTCGGTAGGGATACTGGGGTGAGCGTGAACAACAGAGGCGAAGCGTACACAGAAAATCCTGTAGGCCAGAGGGGTGAGTGCACCACCCTGAAGCGATTTCAGCCTCGTGAAAGGCAACAAAGCGCGGTAGGATGGGTAGAGGCACGCCAATGAACTTTGGGTATGCCAATAATCTCAACTGCACCGAAACCCATCATCCACGGAAACCCCTGATGATGGGTTTCAGCGTGGGAAAAACCGCGCCAAAAACACCTACCTGAGCCTGCGCCTCTACCCATCCTACGCGCCAATCCGCAGGATGTGGGGAACGTAGCGAACCGCATCTCTGGACGACGAGGTACCCAACATGACTAAACAGGGAATATTAAAATGACCGGTCAATTTAAATCGAAAGTGGCACTGATTACCGGTGGAAATTCAGGTATCGGCCAGGCCATCGCCTTAGCGTTTGCGAAGGAAGGCGCCAAAGTCGTAATCGCCGCGCGTCGGGTTTCCGAAGGTAAAGAGACCGTGGCGATGATCGAGGAAAAAGGTGGCGAAGCCCATTTTGTACCAACGGATGTTTCGAAAGCAGCCGAAGTGAAGGCCATGGTCGCTGCCTGCATCACCGAATATGGTGGGTTGGACTATGCGGTAAACAATGCCGGTATCGGGGGAACCGCCGCCACCCTGGCGGCAGACTATGAGGAGGAGGTTTGGGACGAGGTTATGGACATAAACCTCAAGGGGATGTGGTTATGTATGAAATCACTACTGTCCGGGTAAATTATCGAATAGATTCAATTGGTTGCTGACTCCACCCCCATGATTTCTGTAACCTAGC
>JAIZWN010000639.1 GCA_020443945.1 Candidatus Thiosymbion ectosymbiont of Robbea hypermnestra
TAAGATTCTCAAGAACCGCTCTCCGTTCTTAACTTATTTTTGCTTCCTGACTGTCCAACGGTTGGGGTCCACCTCAAAAATCAAGAGGCTCTTTTTATGGATTCCAGACTGGTTAGGATATTTTGCGCAAATTCACCTTCTCAGTAAGCCAGCGGGGTGTTGTATAACTTGCTGTTGTTGTTGAGAAAAAACTGCCTGTTCTGTCATCGGTCAGAGTGCTATGGACCGCCGTCCTCTTCGATCAGTCTGGAATCCATAAAGAGCCAATCAAGAATCCTGTTAATCCTGCAAAATCTTGTGAATCCTATCCGATGAGAACTTGGCCGGGAACCTTCAATTGGTCGTCCCTGGCGTCGGCAGATTCCGGCGTCCCAGCCGGAATGACGGTCTGGTTGTTTGGGTGTGTATTGGAAGGATGGCACGAATCAAAACCAAGAAAAATCCCGTCAATCCTGCAAATCCTGTGAATCCTGTACTATTTGGGAGCCGGTTCGGACGCTCCAGCGTCCTGAAGTCCTGGTCGCTGGAGCGGTCCGCACAGCGGACCCTACAACTGCGCCCAGCAGGAGTAACCCATTCTGACCAGCCCATCGATCCGTGCCGTGCCGGGTGCCCAATTCCTTTAGGAAAGGAATATTCATTCCCATGCTACAGATCAACCCGTAGGCTGGGGTGAGCTCGCGTAGATACTCTGTTCCCCTGCAAGTCCGATGTGCCTCCCGTCCATAAGCAGAATGAATCAGGACGCCGCTTTCGGCAGGGCGTAGAAGCGGTGGCTCTCAAAGGGGGTGCGCGTCTTGAGCATGCCGTGGATCGCGTGCAGGAGCTTGC
>JAIZWN010000640.1 GCA_020443945.1 Candidatus Thiosymbion ectosymbiont of Robbea hypermnestra
AAGGGGCGGGAACGGATAGGCCAAATCTAAGGACACGGGAAACCTGTCCTCTACTCTACTGTGAGAATTGAGAACGTTCCCTAGAGCGCGTTGACACCGGGGTTCGCCAGCTCACCCTAACCTACGGTCTGATCTGTAGTATGGGAACGAATATTTCTTTCCTGAAGGAATGGGGCATCCGGCACGGTACGGATTGATGGGCACGCGGCGCTTTGTGCATTCGGCGAACCGCCGTGGTTCGGGCACCTCCGTGGCATGATCGAAACGCTCGACCGGCCTGCCGGGCGCTTGCTTTGCCCATCCTACCACTGGTCGGGGATGGACTTTGCCCGGCTTTCCCGGTAGAGTTTTCAACCTGACCTCAGGTGCTCGAAAAAATGCCGATGACCGGCCAACCGGCATCGGCTCGGCATTCGGAACCACCGGTTCACAATGCCCGCTGAGCTGAATAGGGAACCCCGTGCGAATCGGGGGCGGGCCCGCCACTGTAACCCTAACCCCGCGTGCCGAATGCGGGAAAACCCGATCGACCCCTGTGCGCCACTGTCTCGCTCTCGCGGGGTGGGAAGGCCGTCGATACGGGAGGGAAGCCAGGAGACCTGCCTGAGGCCCGTCGGGTCGTCCCCGTGGCTGGGAACGAACCGCTTACCCCTGGGATAAAATCGGGAAATCCCGGACGGTGTTCAAACCGGTCCGGGATTTTTTTTGCCCGGACGTTTTTTCCTGGTCGGTGAGGTAATTCGTCATGAAGAGCAAAGGGGCTTGGCCGAGAGCGGCCTTGGGGGGATTTCTGGTGTTGGTCGCGGCGTCGGGTCGGACCGAGACGGCGGCGACCGGCGTCCCGTCGGGGGCGCTCCCGAGGCTGAAGACCCTGGTGGTCACGGCGACCCGTTACGAGAAGCCGGTGGAATCCGTACCGGCCAATGTTACCGCCATCACACAAGAGGACATCGCCGATTCCACCGCCCGGGACATCCCCGGCATCCTGCGCAAAGAGGCCGGGCTGCACGTTTACGACATCACGGGAAACGGCCGGAGCCACCGGGTGGATCGCGGCGGGTTCGGGGCGACGGCGGGCCTCAATACCCTGGTGTTGGTCGATGGCCGGCGGATCAATAATCCCGACCTGGCCGGGGTGGATTGGACGCTGATTCCGTTGAATCGCGTAACCGGCATCGAGACCGTCCGGGGCAGCCGCGGCAGCGTGCTCTACGGAGATAACGCCACCGACGGCGTGATCAATATCATTACCGGGCTGGACACCAAGCGACGGGCCTTCCCCGCGCTCGAGTTCGGCGTCGAATGGGGCAAGGGCGGCTATGACGCGCAGGATGCCGGGGCCTACGTCAGGGGGAACCACCAGGACCTGTCCTATGCCCTCTCGGGCCGCTACTACGAAGCGGACGGATACCGGCAAAACAGCGGGACCAGGCAGGGCGCCGTCGGCCTGAATCTGGGCTATGTCCTGGGAGACCGGGCCCAGATCGGACTGAGCGCGGGTTATCAGGAGGACGATACCGGGCTGCCGGGCTCCCTGCGGCTGAGCGAGCTGGCCGCGGGCCGCGACAGGCGGAGCAGCACGAAGCCATTCGATTTCGCGGACAAACAGGATTACTACATCCAGCTGCACCCGGAGGTCTATTTCCTCACGAGCAGCATCTTCAGGGTTCCGCTTGCCTACCGCGGCCGGGAGTCGAGCTTCTTCGCCACCTTCGATTCCGGCGAATTTCGGGGCAATACCGATATCGACTCCGTAACCGTCTCGCCCCAATTCGTGGTGAGGGAGCCGATCGGTTCCTTCGACAACGACCTGACCTTCGGCTTCGACTACTACCATGCCCAGGAGGATATCCGTAACGAATCCCTATTCTCCGGCCAGACCAGCATCGGCCGCTTCGATCTCGAAAAGGAAAACTACGGCCTTTACATTCACGACGAATTCTCCGCCACGGACAGACTGACCCTCTCCGCCGGCTATCGCTGGGACAAGGTCGCGTACGACTTCTCCCCCACCACGGACGGCACCCCGGATCACGCCGACTATGACGAGAATGTCTTCAGCACCGGCGTGAATTATCGGTTTCTGGAAAACTCCTACGCCTATCTCAGCTTCGCCCAGGGGTTCCGGTATCCCGTGCTGGATGAAATCTTCAGCTTCTCCAGAAACCGGGTCAACCAAGTCCTCAAGCCCCAGACCTCCGACAACTACGAGCTCGGCGTTCGCCACTACTTTGCGGACAACCTCTACGGACACCTCAACCTCTTCCGGTTGGATACCAGCGACGAGCTCTTCTACGACTCCGCCAACACCACCAACCGGAATCTCGAGGGCAAAATACGGCGTGAGGGTATCGAGCTATCCGCCGGATTCGACGCGCAAAGCCTCAGCCTGCGGGGGAGCTATACCTACCGGGATACAGAAATCAAGAGCGGCGCCTACTCGGGAAGCGAGGTGCCGAACGTTCCCCGGCACCAGGCGAGCGTCGATCTGGTCTGGCGCCCCTGGGAGGGCCTGTCCCTGGCATTGAACGGCATCCATGTGGGCAAACGCCACTTCGAGAGCGATTTCGCGAACAGCTACGCGCGGCAGGAGGACTACCGGGTCTTCAACGTCAAGATAAACTACGCGTGGCAAAAATACCGGGTCTTTCTGGACCTCAACAATGTGTTCGACGAGCGATATGCGGCCTATGGCGTCATCAGCACCTCCGCTGGCGAGCCGGCCCTCTATCCATCCCCGGAATTCAACGTCTTCGCCGGCCTGCGCCTCGACTACTGACCCATGCCGCGTGGCGCTCCGGGGCATGTCGGGTAGTGTTGTAGTTTTGTGATCTGTGATGCATGAATCCGCAGATTACGCAGATTCTCGCCGCGCTGAGAGCGTAAAATAGGGTGAAACGGGGTACTAGGGACGTTCTCAATTCTCACAGTAGAGTAGAGGACAGGTTTCCCGTGTCCTTAGATTTGGCCTATCCGTTCCCGCCC
>JAIZWN010000641.1 GCA_020443945.1 Candidatus Thiosymbion ectosymbiont of Robbea hypermnestra
GCCAGACGAAAGGGGCGGGAACGGATAGGCCAAATCTAAGGACACGGGAAACCTGTCCTCTACTCTACTGTGAGAAATGAAGAACATCACACAAAGGCACAAAGCCACAAAGGGGTACTAAGGAGACTGTCTTTTTAGACAGGCTCTTAACCGCAAAGGCACAAAGAATTACCCGGAACGTTGCAAAATGAAATCATTTTTTTTAATTTGCAACGATGATACCCCGCCATGCCCACTCCCTCATAGAAGCGGCACTCGCCCGCCAGGCGGCGGTGGCGGTCATCGGCCCGCGTCAGGTCGGCAAGACCACCCTGGCGCTGGAAATCGCCCAGAGCCGGCCCGCGATCTATCTCGACCTGGAGGCGACGGCGGATCGTGAGAAGCTATCCGATCCGGTGCTCTTTCTCCACCAGCATTCGGATAAACTCGTCGTTCTCGACGAAATACACCGCCTACCCGCGTTATTCGAGGCCCTGCGGGGCATTATCGACGCCGGTCGTCGCTCGGGCCACCGGACCGGCCGTTTTTTGATCCTGGGCTCGGCCTCCATCGACCTGCTGCGTCAGTCCGGCGAGACCCTTGCCGGGCGGATCGAGTATGTGGATCTTACCCCCCTGTGCGCGACGGAGCTCGACGACGACCAGGCGCTACAACGACTGTGGGTACGCGGCGGCTTTCCGGACAGCTACCTGGCGTCGCACGACACCGACAGCCTGCGCATACGCCAGAGCTTCATTCGCACCTATCTGGAACGCGATGTACCCATGTTCGGGCCGCGCATTCCCGCCGAAACCCTGGAGCGCCTCTGGATCATGCTGGCGCACAACCAGGGCACCCTGCTCAACGCCTCGCGGCTCGCCAACTCGCTGGCGGTCTCCGCGCCGACGGTAACCAACTATATCGGCTTGCTCGTCGATTTACTCCTGGTGCGGCGGCTCCCCCCGTTTCACGCCAACGTCAAAAAGCGTCTGGTGAAATCGCCCAAGACCTATATCCGCGATAGCGGGCTGGTCCATGCGTTGCTCGGCATCGAAACCCATGACGAGCTGCTGGGGCACCCGGTGGTCGGCGCGAGCTGGGAAGGATGCGTGATCGAAAACCTGCTGGCCGTCGCACCGGGCCGGGCCCGCGCCAGCTTCTACCGCACGGCCCGCGGGGCGGAGATCGACCTGTTACTCGAGCTCGGCGCCCGGCACGGCACCTGGGCCATCGAGATCAAACGCGGACTCGCCCCCAAGGCCGAAAAAGGCTTCCACATCGCCCTCGACGACATTGGACCGGACCGGGCCTTCCTGATCTACTCCGGCACGGACCGGTATCCCAAAGGAAACGGCATCGAGGCCATCGGCCTGCGCGCACTCGCCGAGGCGCTACGCAATTTGGGATAAACGAACCCCTTGCCCGCAACGGTTTGACGGAAGAGAACCACGAATGAAAGAGAATAAGGAGAAAACCCTGACCTGTGGGCTTGTCTCCTAATAGTACGGGATTCACAGGATTTTCAGGATTAACAGGATATTATAATTGTTACTTAAGAAAAATAATCCTGTGAATCCTGTCCTGTTTTGCGAGGACCCGCCATGATGACGACAACGACAAACCTCACCGACGCCCAGATCGACCAGCTCTCCGCCGAGCTGGAACACGCCATCGACGACATGGAAATCGACCGGCTCTCCACCGAGCTGGAACACGCCATCGACGATATGGAGAGCGCCATCGGTGGCATCAGGGTCGCCAGAGGACAAGAGGACCCGACCGAGCTGCCCGCATCGCAATCCGCTCGTCTCCAACAAGCCGTCGGTGAACCGGCCGGGGATTTCCTCCTGCGATTCAAGCGCGCCGCCCGCAAGGAGATCTGCGAGGAAGACGGATTCATTCACGACCAATGGACGGAATTCCAAGAGATCGCTAAAAAGGATCTGGTCAAGGTCAGCGCCGCCCTATTGGCCGGCATGGGAATCACCGGAGCCGGCCTGCTCGGTGCCGTGGTCCCGGTCGCGCTCTGGATTTTCGCGGCCCTCTCCAGCATCGGACTCTCGGCCTTGTGCGACGACGCCAGCGGTTAACGTTTAGAACGAAAGGGAAAATGACGCATGACGGAAGATAAGAATCCGCCCCTCGAGTCCATCCTGATGCGGATATTCGATCAGAAAGGCCAGCCGGTCGGCGCCGCGGTCCTGATCGACGACAAGCATGGCGTGACCTGCGCCCACGTGGTAAACGAGGCGCTTGGCAATCCCCACGAGGCCCAGGAGCGGCCGGTGGAAGACATCCGCATCGACTTTCCCCTGCTGGAGCCCGGCCAGAAAATCGCGGCCGAGATCGTCTTCTGGGAACCCATTTCCCAGGACGGTATTTCCGCAAACGGCGGGGACATCGCCGGGATTCGCCTCCGGCAGCCGAAGCCCGACGCGGCCATGCCCGCCCGCATGGTCGAGCAAACGGACCTGTGGGGGATCGACTTCCGTACTCAAGGGTTTCCCAAGTGTCACGGCCGGGGCGCATTGAGCATGGGCAAGATCCTGGCCGGGCGCGCGGACGGCTATGTCCAACTGGAGGCCGCCGGCGAGTACAAGATTCTGCCGGGCTTCAGCGGCGCCCCGGTGTGGAGTGAGGACGCCCGCGGTGTGGTCGGGATCATGGTCGTGGCCGAGACCAACCGCAACATCAAGGCCGGCTGGATGATCCCCACCGCCCGGCTGGCCCGTGCCTGGGACCGGATCTCAGGCGAGGAGCAACTCCCACGCCCCAAAGAGATCGCGATCCCCATGGTCGGCAGGGCCGTGGAGCCCACCTCGCCCTTTTACATCGAGCGCGACTCGGATCGAACCGCCGGAGAGCTGATCGAGAGCGAAACCGGCGTTACTCTAGCTATTATGGGTCCCCATCAGATCGGTAAGAGCTCCCTGTTGGCGCGGTTGATGGCGCGCGCCAGATCCAGGGGCAAGAAGATCGCCTACGTCAATTTCCAGGCGGAGTTCGACCAGCAGGATTTCCGTGACGCGGACCGCTTCTACCGGCACTTTTTCCGTCAGATCGGTGACAGCCTGGAGCTGGAGGACTCCACGGAGGACCCCAAGATCTGGAGCCCGAAGTGTGCTAACAACGCCAATGGCGGGCGATACTTAAGAAAACACATCCTCGCCAAGATCGACGCGCCGCTGGTTCTGGCGATGAACGAGGTGAGCCGGTGCTACGACGCCGATTTTCGCTCCGACTTCCTCGGCATGTTACGCAGTTGGCACAATGATCGCGCCATGAAGCCCGAGCTCAAGCGGCTCGATATGGTGCTGGTCATTGCCACCGAGACCAATAATGCCCTGATCACGGATCCCAATCAGTCGCCCTTCAACATCGGCGAAACCGTCAGGCTACGCGACTTCGATCGGACCCAAGTCGGCGAACTCAACCAGCTCCACGGCGACTGCCTGACGCCCAAAGAGCTCGAGGCGCTGCAAGAACTGGTGGGGGGGCACCCCTATCTAACCCGGGCCGCCCTCTACCACGTCGCCACCGGTCGCCACAGCGCCGCGGACCTGTTCGACAAGGCCCTGCGCGTCGACCCCGAAGGGCCCTTCGCCCACCACCTCCGTTACTACGAGAGCGAGCTCAGCAGGCACGAGGACATAAAGCAGGGCATGCTGCAGGTGATTCGGCACGGCACGCGCCCGCCTCAGGAGATCCATTACCGGCTGCAAGCCCTGGGTCTCGTCCATGAGACCGGCGATGGTGGGGCAGCACCCCGCAACCGACTCTACGCCGACTTCTTCACCCAGCGGCTCGGCCCGTGAGCAGCAGCATCTACACCGTCGGCGGCAGCGTCGACAGTGAGACGCGGGCCTATGTCGAGCGGACCGCGGACCAGGAGCTCCTGGAGCTCTGCCTGGACGGCGAGCTGGGCTATCTGCTGACCTCCCGCCAAATGGGCAAGAGCAGCATGATGGTCCATACCGTCCGGCGCCTGAACCAGCAATCGGTGCGCACGGTCAGCATCACCCTGGAGCAGATCGGTACGTCAGATGTCACCCCGGAGCAGTGGTACCTGGCACTGCTGATGGAGATCGAAGAACAGCTCGGCCTGGACACGGCGGCCCTGGCCTTCTGGGAGGAACACGCGCACCTGAGCCACATCCAGCGGTTCTCGAACTATCTGGAACGGGT
This sequence comes from Candidatus Thiosymbion ectosymbiont of Robbea hypermnestra, assembly GCA_020443945.1. Lineage (GTDB taxonomy): Bacteria > Pseudomonadota > Gammaproteobacteria > Chromatiales > Chromatiaceae > Thiosymbion > Thiosymbion ectosymbiont_B. Next base: position 4,165 of record JAIZWN010000641.1, read on the forward strand.
GGTCCTGACCGAGACCCGAGAGCTGGTCGTGGTCTTCATCGATGAAATCGATACCACCCTGAGTCTGGGTTTTTCGAGCGACGACTTCTTCGCCGCCATCCGGCGGCTCTACAATCGGCGCGCCGAGCGGCCCGAGCTCAAACGGCTGGGTTTCGTGCTGATCGGGGTCGCGACCCCCGACGACCTGATCGCCGACCCCAACCGCACCCCCTTCAATGTCGGCACACGGGTGGAGCTCGCGGATTTCGGGCTGGAGGAAGCGCACCCCCTGGCCGCCGGGCTGCCGGTGCCGGACCAGGACAGGGATGCGGCCATGGCGCGGGTCCTCCATTGGACCGATGGCCATCCCTTCCTGACCCAGTGCCTGTGCGCGGCCCTGGCCAGCAATCATGCCGCGGACTACCCTGGGGAAGGGTTAAAGCCCTGGATCGATCGGACGACCCACGCCCTCTTCTTCGACCAACAGGCGGCCCAGGACAGCAACCTGGATTTCGTCAGGAACATGCTCACCCAGCGCATCCCGCGGGGGACGCGCCCCCAGGAGATTCCGCTCACCTACCAACGCATCCTCGCGGAGCGCCCCCCGGAGCCGGACGAAGAACGCAGTGCGGTCAAGAACCATCTCAAGCTGAGCGGGGTCGTCAAGCGCCGGGGGCCGAACCTGGTCGTCCGCAACCGCATCTATCGTGACACCTTCGACAAGGACTGGGTCAAACAGCAATTGCCCACCGAGGAGCTGGCGCGACAGCTCTGGCGGAAGCTGACCACCACCCTGGCGCCGGTATCGATCCTGATCTCTCTGTTGCTCGCGCTGCTCGCTGGTTTCGCCTTCTATCAGGCGAACCAGGCGGAAAAAGCGCGGCGGACCGCCGAAGAAGCACGACAAATCGCGGAAGACCAGCATGCCCGAGCCGAACACGCGGGACGGAATGCACAAGCAGCGCAGACCGCTGTACGCATCGGGCATCTCAGCGCTAGCGGATTGCTGGCGGCCTACTCGCCCATCCCTTATGCAGAGGATCAGCGACGCGCAACCTTATTGGTGCGCCAGGCCTGGAATCTGACCCGGACGCAGCCGCTACCCAAGGATAGACTGAAAAGCCTTCCCCGGCAGGCCTTAAGCAACCTGTTGCGCGCCAATCAGGTGATCGGTCACCTCGGAGCCACCTGGCAGGGCCATAGTGGCCCGGTGGAAAGCGTCGCTTTCAGCCCGGACGGGACGCGGGTCGTCTCTGGCAGTCAGGACAAGAGCTTGCGCCTGTGGGACACCGCCACCGGCCAGCCTATCGGCGAGCCCTGGCAGGGCCATAGTGGCCCGGTGGAAAGCGTCGCTTTCAGCCCCGACGGTACGCGGGTGGTCTCGGGCAGTGAGGATAACACCCTGCGGCTGTGGGACGCCGCCACCGGCCAGCCCATCGGCGAGCCCCTTGGGGAGAACGGGCCGGGCCATAGTGGCCCAGTGTACAGTGTCGCTTTCAGCCCGGACGGGACGCGGGTCGTCTCGGGCAGTCAGGACAAGAGCTTGCGGCTGTGGAACGCCGCCACCGGCAAGCCCCTGGGCACGCCTTGGCGGGGCCACGGCGACTGGGTGTTGAGCGTGGCCTTTAGCCCGGACGGTGGGCGGGTGGTCTCGGGTAGCGGGGACAAGAGCCTGCGGCTGTGGGACGTCGCCACCGGCCAGACCATCGGCGGGCCCTTTGGGGAGAACGGACCGGGCCATAGTGGCCCAGTGGAAAGCGTCGCTTTCAGCCCGGACGGTCGGCGGGTGGTCTCGGGTAGCGGGGACAAGAGCCTGCGGCTGTGGGACGTCGCCACAGGCCGGCAGAGCGCACGTCCGAAGTCGGGCCACAGTTGCCGGGCGTCTGGC
>JAIZWN010000642.1 GCA_020443945.1 Candidatus Thiosymbion ectosymbiont of Robbea hypermnestra
GACCTCATGAATGAGAGTAGACTAAAAGTCTTGCACTAAAGTGCATAGTTTTTACTAACGTATTGGAACAATAAACCGGATGGAGGCAAGTCAACCGCTACGTTCCCGCACAAAAACCGCCACCGCCGTCAGATTATCGTGCTGCGGTGGCGCGCGCCGCAATAACCGATCGACAACCATGGTCTCAAGCCATTCGTCCGGTCCCGCCGATTTCGCCAGATCCGCTTCCATCTCGGTCTCCAGCACGTATTCCCAGAAACCATCCGTACAGAGCAGGAAGGCGTCGCCAGGGACCAGTGTGCGGGGGGATTCGGCAACCTCCACCCGGGCCGGTTCCGGTCCACCGAGGCTGCGCAGCAATCGGCTGCGGTCCTCGTGATGGCGGATCGCGCTTTCCGGAATATCACCGGCAGTCGCCATTACTTGGGGAACACTGTGGTCGCGCGTGCGCAAGAGACACCGACCCTTGCGGAACTGATAAAGGCGGGAATCCCCCACATGGGCCCAGAGGGCCGTGGCGCCATCCGAGACCAGTATCACCAGGGTGGTCAACATGGCGGAGAATTGGGGTGCGACGGCCTTGCGCCGGCGTATCGCCTCATCCGCGCTGAGCACATGCCGCTCGATCTCCGCCTCGGTGACGGATGGGTACTCCTGAAACGACTTCATGGCGGATTCCACTGCGAGTCGGGAGGCCTCTTCCCCGCCTTCATGACCACCCAGCCCATCCGCAACGATCCAACAAAGGGCTGAGCGCGCAGGACTTATAACACGTCTCCAGGAGTCTTCATTCTGTGACCGACCACCGGGATGAGAAATGGCAAAACTCGTCAATACCAGTGCTGTCATCAGGCTATATCCTTACCTTGGTTATCAAGTCCTCGCATTCTCCGAGGTCCCCATACAGCTGCCTACCCCTCGGGGACCCGCATGAGAACCTTTGGGTAGTGGCTAAATTTTAAGTGATGAAGTCTGCCGACCCCTACCCCGTCATTCCGGCAGGGAGTGCCGGAATCCAGGCGCCAGGGATGGCAAAAGCAGTGGGGATCGAATCGTTAAGTCGCACAACCATGCCACTATAAATTTAACCACTACCAACCTCCGGTAACAATGACCCCAATGACTTCTGGTTGGGGGTGGGTCAGGGGTCGAAGGGGTGGCGTTGGATGATGGTGTGGGCGCGGTCGGGTCCGGTGGAGATGAGGTCGATGGGTAGCCCGGAGAGTTCTTCGATTTTGGTCAGGTAGTTGCGGGCGTTTTCCGGTAGGGCATCGTAGGATTGGGCGCCCAGGGTGGAGGTTTGCCAGCCAGGCAGTTCCAGGTAGCTGGGGCGGCAGCGGTCGAGGGCGTCGGCGGTGGTGGGCGGTATGTCCAGTTGTCGACCGTCGAGCTCGTAGCCGGTGCCGATTTTGATTGTCCGCAGGCCGTCGAGGACGTCGAGTTTGGTGATGCAGAGGCCGCTGACGCTGTTGAGGTCGAGGGAGCGGCGGAGGGTGACCATGTCGAGCCAGCCGCAACGGCGTTTGCGCCCGGTGGTGGCGCCGAATTCGCGGCCTTTCTCGCCCAGGTGGTCGCCGTCGGCGTCGAAGAGTTCGGTGGGGAAGGGACCGCCGCCGACGCGGGTGGTGTAGGCCTTGACGATGCCGAGGATGGCGTGCAGGTGCCGTGGCCCGATGCCGCTGCCGCTGGCCGCCCCGCCGGCGGTGGTGGTGGAGGAGGTGACGAAGGGGTAGGTGCCGTGGTCGATGTCGAGCAGGGCGCCTTGGGCTCCTTCGAAGAGGAGGTTTTTGCCTGCCCGCGCGAGGGTGTGGAGCAGGCCGGGAATGTCGTCGATCAGGGGGACGATTTCTTCGGCTTGTCGCAGGGTCTGGTCCAGGACGCTGGGGTAGTCGAGGGCTTCGGCCTGGAAGTAGTGCGCCAGGGTGAAGTTGTGGTAGTCCATGACTTGGCGCAGTTTTTCGGCGAAGGCGGTGGGGTCGCGCAGGTCGCCGAGGCGCAGTCCCCGCCGCGAGACTTTGTCTTCGTAGGCCGGTCCGATGCCGCGGCCGGTGGTGCCGATGGCTTGTTTTCCGCGGGCGTGTTCCCGCGCCTGGTCGAGGGCGATGTGGTAGGGCAGGATCAGGGGGCAGGCGGGGCTGATGTTGAGTCGCCGGCGGGCCGGGACGCCGCCTTGCTCCAGCATGCGCAGTTCGTCCAGCAGGGCCCCCGGCGAGAGGACGACGCCGTTGCCGATGAGGCATTGTACGTTTTCGCGCAGGATCCCGGAGGGGATGAGGTGGAGGATGGTTTGTTTGCCATCGATGACGAGGGTGTGCCCCGCGTTGTGGCCGCCCTGGAAGCGCACGACGGCCGCGGCCCGGTCTGTCAGGAGGTCGACGACCTTGCCTTTGCCTTCGTCGCCCCATTGGGTCCCGATGATGACCAGATTCTTTCCCATGCTCATTACAACCTTATTCAGTATCGGCCGACGGTAGGATGGGTAAAGCGTAGCGTGCCCATCGCATTCGGCGGCTTTTCTCTTTTCCCGGTCAGGATTTGATGGGTACGCTACGCTTTGGGTATCCGGTAGGCTATCGTGGTTCGGAAACCTTTGTAGCCTGACCGGAGCTTCGGGATATCCTGTCGGATGTTTGTTTTGCCTATTCTACGGGCCGGCTTTGCCCGTTCTGCCCGGCTGCGGTTTTGACCCCCCTCTCCCCAACCCCTCTCCCGCCAGGGGCGAGGGGCTTTAGGCCGTAGCGAACCTTGTAGGACCGGGGCTGACCTGGACCGCACGGCATGGCTTGAGTTTTTAGACAGTCTCTTAACTTAATGGCATTACGCTGGAGCGTGGGAGCCGGCAGAAGGTATCAGGCCGATATAAGCCGCTTCCATTCACCCAAGGCGATTGCCAGGGTGTGCTCGAGCCAGTCGCGAAAGCGCTTCTTTGTGTCGTCCGGCGATTCGGCATAATTGAATTGAAACAGGTCTACCGACGCCGGTTGTACCTGGACGGGTTCGGTGCCCCCCTCTTCTTTTTCGACGCGCCGATCCGTGAACGCGGATGCGGCCATGATGCCGGTATCCTGATGTCCATAGCCGTGAATGCTTACAATGAATTCAAAATGCTCTTGGGTTTTGATGGAGAGCCGAATCCAGGCACGGTACCGTTCGAGGTTGGCAAAATAGTGGAATTTTTGCGCCACCTCCAGAATCTGATTATAAAAGTAATGTTTTTTCGGCGAATCATTTCGCGCTGAGTTCCAATAGGCCCCATAGGAGCTTTGATCCGGGGGGGTAAGTTCGCGCAGTTGGACACCTAAGGATTCCGCCAATTCCCCCGTTCTCGTTTCCGCTATGGTGACCAGCTCGTCCGCGTAATCGTAAACACGCCCTATTCGCTTGCGAGCCCTTGCCTGCTGATCTTTCAATACCTTCAACGCGGAACCGATGATCTGATCGGCATACCGATCCTGTTGTACTTGCTGTTCCAGGCCGAGGGCCCGCAAGATCGATTCTTTTTGTCGCCTCGCAAAGATTGCAATCAGTGGTTTCAGGTCTCCCTGATCGGCGTCTTCGAGCGCCCCGATATAGGCTTGTCGGTCGGTATCGCGGATAACCAGCGGGAACAGACCTGCTTTCAGGAAAACCAGGGAGGCCAGGGTGCGCGCTACCCGACCGTTCCCATCCTGGAACGGATGAATCTGGACGAATCTATGATGTAACCAGGCCGCCTCGACCTCGACGGGTAGTTTGTCTTCGCTTGCGCGATACCACCGAATCAGGCTCTGCATTTCCTCTTGGGTGAATTCCGGCGGGCAGTATTCATGAATTTCGCCATCCGGCCGTCTCGGGTTGTTGGGAAGTGTTTTGTAGGTCCCCTTTTCAAGCGCAACCTTAATCCGTTCCCCGCCTGCGCTCAAGGCTTCGGTAAAGTCCTGGTGGCTCGTGAATTGTGCCTGTAATCCCCGTATGAAGTGTTCGGTGAGTGGTTGCTCCCCTTTGATATAGGAGAAGAGCCCTTCGATAACGGAGAGCTGATCGTCGATCAGCTGTTTGATGTGGTCGGCTTCATCACGCCGGACACCACTTCGGTAGGCAATCAGGCCGGCGTCTATGCCTTGTTCGATCAGGACCTCCGTGATGCCTCGATCCCAGGTGTACAGGCGTTCGACGATGCCGGTTTCGATCGCCCATTCGCGCTGGAGCTTGGTTAAGAAATCCTGAAAGACACCGGTTCCCTGTAATGCTTTTTTCTTTTCACGCCATATGGTCCCGAGCGCCGCGAGCTCGGATGACCCGAGGGTCGCGGCATCCTGGGGAAATGGTTCGATTCGTTGGTAGGCCATCGGATCACATTTCAGACGGCAACCAATGCCCAGCCTTTGTCTGTTTGCTCCAGGCGTTCCCGGCAGCCGAGCGCGCGCGTGTCTTTGGCTTGTCCCGGCAGCTCGGTGATTACTTGGTGTCCTTCCCGACGCAGCCGCTCGATTTCCCGCTGGAGGTCCGGGTCCGGGGACCAGGGGGCGAGTATCCGCCGGACGTGCCGATAAGGTTCGTCGATGCTTGTGCCCAGACGCAGCAGGCATTTGAGGTCGGTGCTGAAGCCGACGGCGGGGCGGGATCGGCCGAAGACCCGGCCGATGTCGTCGTAGCGCCCGCCGCGGGCGATTTCCCGGCCCCAGGCGGGCACGAAGGCGGCGAATACGACGCCGGTTTTGTAGTGGTAGCCCCGTAGCTCGGCGAGGTCGAAGTGCACCGGTATGTCCGGCAGCCAGTTGCGCGTTTCGTCGGCCAGCCACCGCAGGTGGTCGATGGCGGCGCGTACCGGCGGGGTGGCGGCGGCCAGTTCGGTGGCCGCCCGGTCCAGGGCGTCGTTGCCATCGAGCATTGCCAGGGCCAGCATCATGCGCGCCGGTGCTGCGGGTAGCCGGTAGGCGTCGAGCAGGGTTTCGAGCTCGGGTATGGCCTTGCGTTGCAGGGCGTCGAAGAGTTCCATTTCCCGCGGCTCGTCGAGGCCCGCCTGACGCGCGAGCCCGCGGAAGATGCCGACGTGGCCCAGATCCAGATAGAGGTCCCGGATGCCCGCGGTTTCCAGGGTCAGCAGCATCAGGCGCAGGATCTCGACCTCGCTTTCGAGGCCCGCATGGCCGTAGAGCTCGGCCCCGATCTGGAGCGGGCTGCGGGTGCCGGCGAAGTCGCCCCCGCGCGCATGCAGTACGGTGCCCAGATAGCAGAGGCGGGTCGGTGCGTCGGTGCGCAGGTGATGGGCGTCGATGCGGGCCACCTGGGGGGTCATGTCGGCGCGCGTACCGAGCATTCGGCCGCTGAGCTGGTCGGTGAATTTGAAGGTTTGCGGGTCGAGGTCCCGCCCGGTGCCCGTGAGCAGGGAGTCGAGGTAGTCGACGAGTGGCGGGATGACGAATTCGTAGCCCCAGCTTGCGTACAGGTCCAGCAGCTCGCGGCTCAGATACTCTATTACCTGGGCCCGCGGGGGCAGGATTTCTTCGATGCCGGCGGGTAGCAGCCAGCGGTCCTTGTGCATGCCCCGGTCCTCAGTTCACCAGGTACAGGAGCAGGACGCCCACCGACATGCTGGTGAGACCGGCAATCCGTAGCGAGCGGTCGTCCTGCTCGATCATTGTCTGTAAGGTGCGCCGCAGACCACCGGGGCTCAGGAAGGGCCAGACGCCTTCGATCACTAACAGGAGCGCCAGGGCGATCAGCAGATTGTGCCACATCCCGGGCTCCGGGCTAGGAGTGGTCGAAGGTGGGCGCGGGGCGCTCCGTAGGGATGATGGGTTCCCGTGGTTGCCTGGATGCGCGCGCCGGCCCCTTGGCCGGCCGGTGTCCGGGGGCGGAGGTCCCTTCCGGGGATGGGGCGGGGGCGCCTCCGGTCGGGGCCTTTTCCTTGAAGTAGCGGAAGAAGTCCGATTCCGGCTGCAGGATCAGCATGTCCTTGCCCTGCCCGAAGGTGCTGCGGTAGGCGTTGAGGCTGCGGTGGAAGCTGAAGAAGTCCCGGTCGCGGGTGAAGGCGTCGGCGTAGATCTCGGTGGCCTTGGCGTCGCCCTCGCCGCGCAGCTGCTCGGATTCCTTGTAGGCATTGGCCAGGATCACGGTCCGCTGCCGGTCGGCGTCGGCGCGGATCCGCTCGGCGGCCTCCGCGCCCTTGGCGCGCAGGTCCCGGGCTACGCGCTCACGCTCGGCGCGCATACGCTGGTAGACCGACTCGCTGACCTCGGGCGGCAAGTCGATCTTCTTGACCCGCACGTCCACCACCTCGATCCCCAGCTCGGCGGCGTCGGTGTCCACCTTCTTGGTGAGGGTCTGCATCAGCTCCAGGCGGTCGGCGGAGACCACCTCCTGGATGGTCCGCTTACCGAACTCGTCGCGCAGGGCCGTGTTGACGCGCTCGGAGAGCAGCCGCGCGGTGCGCCCGCTGTTGCCGCCGGTGGAGCGGAAGAACTGCCCCGGATTGGTGATGCGCCATTTGGCGAAGGAGTCGACGATCACGTCCTTTTTCTCGATCGTCAGGAAACGCTCGGGGCGGGAATCCAGGGTCTGGATCCGACCGTCGAACTTTTTGATGTTGTTGAGCACCGGGACCATGAAATGCAGTCCGGGCGCGTATTCGCTGTCGACGATCTCGCCGAGGCGCAGCTTGATCGCGACCTCCCACTGGTGGACGGTGAAGGTCACGGCATAGATGACCAGGGCGGTCAGGCCCAGCCCGATGGGGGCCAGCATTTTGATTCGATTCATCGACGAGACCTCCGTTCGCGAATCACCTCACGCCGGGGCGTGGACGCCGGTTCCCGCTCGGCCGCCGAGCCGGCGCCCTTGCGCTCCCGCGACTGGTCGTCCCGGTGCTTGCCCGCATCGATCAGCCGGTCGAGCGGCAGATACATGAGACTGTTGCCTCCCTCGACATCCAGAAGGACCTTGTTGGACTCGCCGAGGACCTGCTCCATGGTCTCCAGATACAGACGCTCGCGGGTCACCTGGGGCGCCTTCTCGTACTCGGCCAGGATGGCCAGGAAGCGCGAGGTCTCACCCTCGGCGCTGGCGACTACCTTGTCCCGGTACGCCTTGGCGTCCGCCAGCACCCGCGCGGCCTCGCCGCGGGCCTGGGGCAGGATCTCGTTGGCATAGGCCTCGGCCTTGTTCTCCAGGCGCTCCTTGTCTTCCCGCGCCTTGATGGCGTCGTCGAAGGCCTCCTTGACCTCTTCCGGCGGCTTGGCCGGCTGCATATTCACGGAGGTGATCTCCAGCCCGGTCTTGTACTGGTTGACCAGGCCCTGGGCGCGCTCGCGGATGGTCGCGGCGACGGCGCTACGCCCCTCGGTCAGGATAAAGTCCAGGCGACTGCCGCCGATGGTCTTGCGCACCACCGTCTCGGTGGCGTCGCGCAAGGTCTTCTCCGGCGATTGGTCCTGAAAGAGGTAGTCCGCCGCATCCTGGATGCGGAACTGGACCGTGAGCTCCACGTCGACGATATTCTCGTCCTTGGTGAGCATGGCCGCCTTGTGGGTAAAGGAAGAGATCTCATCCACATTGACCTTGCGCACCTCGTCGATCGGATAGGGAATCCGCCAATGGGGTCCGGGATCGGTGATCTCGGTATAGGCGCCGAAACGCAGCACCACGCCGCGTTCCGCGGGGCCGACGATGTAGATGCCCGACGCCAGCCAGATGACGAACAGGACCGCTGCCCCCAGGGCGATGGCGTTGCCGCCGAGATTACCGAGACCGCCGGAACCGTCGGGACCATCCCCCGACTCCGGCGGGCCGTCGTCTCCGTTCGACTCACCCGGCTTGCGGGGTTGTTTCCCGCCGAATACCCCGCCCAGGCGCTCTTGCAGCTTGCGCACCACCTCCTCCAGATCCGGCGGTCCCTGATCCGAGCCCTTCCCGCTCCACGGGTCCTTATTTCCACCACCCGGTTCATTCCAGGCCATAATCGCTCCAGCCATCAAAGTACACTGATCGTTCGGTCATCGAGACGGAACACCCTCGGGGCAATCCCGTCCCCCCATCTGCCGGCCAGATATCCCCCGTAGGATGTGGTGAGCGAAGCGAACCGCATCGACTGCCTGTCGGCTCACTGATGCGGTTCGTTTTACTTGCTCCGCATCCTACGCGGGTTACCCGCAATACCAGGGAAAATGGGGTACTCGGGCGTGTTGACATTGCGCTCTGGCCGGCTGTTTTTCATAGGTTAAACAGCGGCAACATCCAAGCGGTCCGCATAGCGGACCCTACCATCAATTTAGCGTAGGGTCCGCTGTGCGGACCTTCTCAGTGTCAACGCACCCTCGTGCACCATTGTATACATTCGGGTGCAATTGTTCACATTTTGTGTACACATCTGGGTACTTCGGTCATGCCCCCCTTGTTCCTGGCTACTCATCGGGCTGCGCCGTGGGTGCGGTGGCCAGGCGTTCCGGCAGGGAGGGCTCTCTGCTGAGCAGGCGGTCGAGGGCGATGCGGGGCACCAGGACCTCCAGCTCCCACCCGCCCTGTTCCGTGGCTCGGTCCGCCAGGACCTGGGCATGGGTGAAGAACCAGGCCCGCAAGGCCCCCTCCGCCGGGCCGACCCGGAGCCACCGGTGCAGGCGCTCCCCCTGAAAATGCTCGCTCAGGGCGTCGCGCAGCAGGTCCATCCCGGTTCCGTCGCGGGCCGAGACCCGAACCCGCCGGACCCGCCCCTGGGCGTCCCGCTCCAGGCGCGGCTCGCTGGCGGATGTCAGATCGATCTTGTTGAACACCTGGAGCTGGGGGATCTCGTCCGCCCCGATCTCCGACAGCACCGCCTGGACGTCCGCGATACACCCGTCCCGCCGCGCGTTGGAGGCGTCCACCACGTGGAGCAACAGATCCGCGGTCCGGGTCTCTTCCAGGGTGGAGCGAAAGGCGGCCACCAGCTCGTGGGGCAGGTGGTTGATAAAGCCCACCGTGTCGGCGAGGATCAGCGTCGGCCCCTGGGGCAGGGGCAGGCGGCGCAGGGTCGGGTCCAGGGTCGCGAATAGCTGATCGGCCTGATAGACGGCGGATTGGGTCAACCGATTGAACAGCGTCGACTTGCCGGCGTTGGTGTAACCGACGAGGGAGACCGTCGCCAGCTCGGCCCGCTCCCGCGCGCGGCGGCCCTGGGCGCGCCGGGAGGCGATGCGCTCCAGGCGCTTGTTGAGCTGGGCAATGCGACCGCCGATCAGGCGGCGGTCCGACTCCAGCTGGGTCTCGCCCGGTCCCCGCAGGCCGATACCCCCCTTCTGGCGTTCGAGGTGGGTCCAGCCGCGCACCAGACGGGTGGAAAGGTGGCGCAGCTGCGCCAGCTCCACTTGCAGCTTGCCCTCGAAGGAACGGGCGCGCCGGGCGAAGATATCCAGAATAAGCCCGGTGCGATCCACCACCCGGCACTGGAGGTGACGCTCCAGATTGCGCTCCTGCGCGGGGGAGAGCCCGTGGTCGAAGAGCACCAGCTCCGCTTCGTGCCTCTCGACCAGCGCCCTGAGCTCGTCCGCCTTGCCGGTACCGACGAACAGCCGCGGGTCGGGGGTCTGGCGGAAGCCGCCCACGAAGTCCACGACCCGTGCCCCGGCCGCTTCCGCGAGCAGGCGGAACTCCTCTCGTTCCTCGGGATCGCCGGCGGTGCCCAGCTCCAGCCGAACGAGCAAGGCCCGCTCACCGCTGCCGGGGCGCTCGAACATGGTCGTCCGGAAAAGAGCTGGGGAGATTCAGCATTTCACCTCGAGTTGCTGGAACGCTTTGTGGTGTTGTAATTTTGTTGTCCCTGGGTATATACGCCGAATCCCGGAAACAACCAAAGCAAAACAGGTTACGGTTT
>JAIZWN010000643.1 GCA_020443945.1 Candidatus Thiosymbion ectosymbiont of Robbea hypermnestra
AGAATTCTTCGTGGCTTGGTGGCTTGGTGTGAGAACACGGAAGGCGGTGACCCACCGACAAGGGTATGGGTTTGCTGTATTTGATTTTCGGGGGATTCGGTTAATTGAGAACGCCCCATAGTACCCCATTTCACCTTATTTTTTACCCTCTTAAGCCCCCCAACCGCGCCCAAGCGAGAGGAGAGCACCGAGCGAGAGAGCCACGCCACGCCACGCCTAGCCTTGGCGCGGTTGGGGGGCTCCCTTCGGACGCAACGAGAAGCGACTATCCGCGTCGTTGCGCGAGCTTGCAATAGGGGTGGCTATTCCTGCGCTCACGCGCCTCGCGGCTGGTCACTTCTCGCCGCGCTGAGAGCGAAAAATAAGGTGAAACGGGGCACTAGGGAGAGGGGGAATCAAAGCAAACGGTCCGCACAGCGGACCCTACAAATCTGTAATTTTGAATCCGCAGATTACGCAGATTTTCGCCGATGAAAAAACGCAAATCTGTGAAAATCGGCGTAATCTGCGGATAACCATGATGGTGAGGGAAGGTTTCTACGCCAAATCCCGGAAACCACAAAGCTAAGGCACCACCCTGTATTTCTTGCCCGTTGGCTTGGTCACGGCTAACATGCGGCGCATTTTGGCGTCCCGCCGGCCCTTGCCGATTTTCCGGTAGCTTGTACCCGGATTGGTATCGGGGCGGGCGGCGATGGTTCTTTTTGCAGCTTAGGGTACTGAAATTATGGCAAGTATTTTGGCGATGTTCCCCGGCCAGGGGTCTCAATCCGTGGGCATGGGCAAGGCCCTGTGTGATGAGTTCGAGGTGGCCCGCACTACCTTTGCGGAGGCCGAGAAGGTGTTGGGCTTCGAGCTCGGCGCGCTCTGTTTCGAGGGCCCGGAGGAGGAGCTGCGGCTGACCGCCAATCAGCAACCGGCCATTCTTACGACCAGTGTCGCGGTCTGGCGCATTCTGATCAGCGAGACGGGCCTGCGTCCGACTTTGTTCGCGGGTCATAGTCTGGGCGAGTATTCGGCCCTGGTGGCAGCCGGTAAGCTGGCGTTCGCGCGGGCGGTGGGGCTGGTGAGGATGCGTGGTCAGGCTATGCAGCGGGCCGTTCCGGAGGGAACCGGCGCCATGGCGGCGGTGATGGGGCTGGACCCGGAAACGCTGGGCGCGAAGTGCGCGACGGTGGAGCCAGATTTGGGCACGGTGGAGATCGTCAATTTCAATGGTCCGCAACAGCAGATTGTCTCGGGACACAAGGCGGCCGTGGAGGCCCTGGTCGCGGCCCTTGCCGACGAGAAGGTCCGCTGTACGCCGCTGCCGGTATCCGCGCCTTTTCATTCCAGCCTGATGGCCCCGGCAAAGGCGGAGATGGCCCCCGAGCTGGAGGCTACGCCGCTGACCCCCACCGAGCATCCGGTCATCGCCAATCTGACCGGACGATTGGCGCAACCCTATGAAGTCGGGAATCTGATCGAGCAGATCGATAGCCCCGTGCTCTGGACCGATACCTTGTCCACGGCCGTGGATGAGGGGTGCGATACCTTTTTCGAGATCGGTCCGGGTAAGGTCCTGTTCGGGCTCGCCAGAAAGGCCGTTCCCAGGGGCTCGAGAATCCTTCACAGCGACACCATCGCCAAGGCCATTACGGACGCCTGCGCCCTGGCCGATTGATGTGCCGGGGGCGCGTCTGGTTTCACGACATTCCGCGCACGAGGGGCGTTACCGGCGACCAACCGCCGGCTTCCAGCGGCACGGTTTGCACCACCCAGGCGCAAAGGGCGTATGCAGTCGTGGCCTTACCCTCGCCCCCATAATCGCCCTGCATCGACCTCGCCGCGGCAAATTGCCGCCGTGGCCTCTTGCCCGTTACCGGAGTCGCCGCTAACATCGGCAGTCCATCCTGTTCGGCACGACTGAACCTTGCTTGGGGTTTTGCGTCGGAAGGCCCGCGCAACCCGAGCAACCGGCTGGAAAATACAACAATGTACAAAACCACCAGAGAGGAATGCACGATGGCGAAAGACGAGAAGAGCCAAATACTCTTGCCCAAGTCGTTGCTGATTACCGAACGTGAGTTGGGGATGGATGCCTCCAGCATCGCCGCCGATATGCGGCGCCATTTCAATCATACCCTGGGCTGCGACAAGCACTCGATCTCCGCCCACCATGTGTATGAGGCCCTGGTCATCGCCCTGCGGGACCGGCTGATGGAGCGCTGGAAAAGCACCCACTATTCGTACCAGGACAAGCAGTGCAAGCGTACCCAGTATCTGTCGCTGGAGTTTCTGATGGGGCGCAGCCTCGGCAATACTCTGCTGAATCTGGATATTCAGGGCGAGGTCGAGAAGGCGGTGAGCGCCCTGGGGTTGCAGCTCGAGGATGTGATGAAGGAGGAGCGCGACGCCGGCTTGGGCAACGGGGGATTGGGACGTCTGGCGGCCTGCTTCGTGGACAGCTGCGCCACCATGCAGCTGCCGGTGATGGGCCATTGTATCCGCTATGACTATGGGATCTTCAAGCAGCGCATCGAGCAGGGCGAGCAGGTGGAGCAACCGGATCACTGGCTCGCCTGCGGCAATCCCTGGGAGCTGGAGCGTACCGAATTCCAGCAACGGATCCGCTTCCGGGGGCGGGTGGAACGGGTCGACGAGGGCCAGGGGTTCCAGATGCGTTGGGTGGATACGGACGATGTGCTGGCGGTGCCCTATGATATTCCGATCCCCGGCTACCGCAACGGCACCGTCAATACCCTGCGCGTGTGGAAGGCGGTCGCGGTGGAGGAGTTCGACCTGACCCAGTTCAACGCCGGCAATTACGCCGAGGCCGTCGCCGGGCGCATGCACGCGGAGAACATCAGTAAGGTCCTGTATCCGAACGACGCGAGCGAGAGCGGCAAGGAGCTGCGCCTGCGCCAGCAGTATTTCCTGAGCTCGGCCGCGCTCCAGGACGTGATGCGGCGCTGGTTGCGGGATAACAAGGGGGGGGACTTCTCCCGGTTTGCCGATAAGAACTGTTTCCAGCTCAACGATACCCACCCCGCGGTGGCGATCGCCGAGCTCATGCGCCTGCTGATGGACGAGCACGGCATGGAATGGGACGTGGCCTGGGAGATCACCACCCATTGCATGGCCTACACCAACCACACCCTGTTGCCCGAGGCCCTGGAGCGCTGGCCGGTGCGCATCTTCGGCGAATTGATGCCGCGGATTCTGGACATCATCTTCGAGATCAATGCCCGCTTTTTGTCCGAGATCGCAAGCCACTGGCCGGGGGATACCGAGCGCCAGGCCCGCATGTCGATCATCGAGGAGGGCGGGGAGCCTCAGGTACGCATGGCGCACCTGGCCATCGTGGGCAGCTTCTCGGTCAACGGCGTCGCGGCGCTGCACACCAAGCTGTTGAAAGAAGGCTTGTTCAAGGACTTCTACGAGCTCTGGCCGCGGAAATTCAACAACAAGACCAACGGGGTCACCCCGCGCCGGTTCCTGGCGCTGTCCAATCCGGGCCTGAGCGAGCTCATTACCGAGACCCTGGGCACGGGCTGGGAGACCGATCTGACCAAGCTGAAGGACCTGCGGTCGAAGAGCGAGGACGGGGCCTTCCTGCGGCGCTGGCGAGAGGTCAAACGCCACAACAAAGAGCGCCTGGCCGCGATGGTGGAGCAGGACTGCGGCGTCAAGTGCGACCCGGATGCCCTGTTCGACGTGCAGGTCAAGCGGATCCACGAATACAAGCGCCAGCTGCTCAATGCGCTGCATGTGATCCATCTCTACGACCGCCTCAAACGGGGCGATACCGCCGACTGGACGCCGCGTTGCGTCCTGATCGGGGGCAAGGCCGCGCCCGGCTACTGGCTCGCCAAACGCATCATCAAATTCATCAACAATGTGGCCGAGGTCATCAACAAGGATCCCGCGGTCGGCGATCTGCTGAAGGTAGCCTTCCTTCCCAACTACCGGGTCTCGGCGATGGAAATCATCGGGCCGGGCACCGATCTCTCGTCCCAGATCTCCACCGCCGGCAAGGAGGCCTCCGGCACCGGCAACATGAAATTCATGATGAACGGCGCGGTCACCATCGGCACCCTGGACGGGGCCAACGTGGAGATCCTCGAAGAAGTAGGCGAAGAAAACTTCTTCCTGTTCGGCCTCACGGAAGCTGAGGTCACGACCACCCGCAAGAACTACGACCCGGAACGGATCATCCGCGAGGACGAGGACCTGAGCCGCGTCATGCAGCTGCTCGACAGCGCCCACTTCAACCAATTCGAGCCCGGCTTCTTCGACGCCATCATCGGCTCCATGCGCAACCCCGGCGATCCCTGGATGACCCTGGCCGACTTCCGTGGCTTCGTCGACGCCCAGCAACGGGCCGCACAGGCCTTCCGGGACCAGGACCGCTGGACCAAAATGAGCATTGTCAACACGGCCTGCTGCGCCCACTTCTCCAGCGACCGCACCATCGCCGACTACAACCGGGACATCTGGAAGCTCACCCCGGTCGCATCTGAAACTCCTTGTTGATCCTGCCCGGCTCCCCCGCCGGGAGGGTGTCGCAACAGATCGCCCTTACCCCCTCGCTGGAAAGGGTGTCGCCTTTGGCGACACCCTCCTGGGGGTGGGGGGTAAGCTCGGGTGGGAACAGAGCCGGCCGGGGCAAATTTCCGATAGCCTCGACCGTCCGTGTCCACCAAGCCGGCAGGATGCCGGCGTTCCCAGCCCGTCAGGCGAAGCGGTTCGGGGTCACCATTACCCTGGGGGCGCCGCCTTCCAGGCGGCAAACGACCCGTAGAGGCGTGCCCCCGGGCCGACCGACGGCGTGCCCCCACAACCCGAGATTCCCCACCGTGGGCCGATACCGATCGGTACGAGGCCTGTTCCCTGGAGCGGACAGGACGGCATAACCTTGACAAATTCGTGATCCTTATACGCAAAGACCAGCTGGAGGCCTTCCGGCAAACGGCGCTTCACCGCTTTGAAGAAGAGCTGGTTGCCCATAGTCGGGACTTTGCGCCGGAGCTTAGCAAAATCATCGGCGAAGAGCGGCTCCGGTCGGCAATTCGCGCGGCGATGACGCGCGCGAATCGCTATGGCTTCACCAACCGCGGTCCACTACGGCTGTTCGTCGAGATGATGTTCTTATTCGGCAGCGCCTTCGATACCGATCCCCAATACCCCTGGGCGGCCAGGATTCTGCTCGCGTCATCCGATCAAATGCAACGGGCGGAACGGCTCTATGAACAGGTCCTCGATTACCAGGAAAAGGTCTCGGGAGCCGAAGCCGTCAATACGTTCGAGGCGCTACGGAGGTTATCCTTTCTGGCTCGTCATCCACTGACCGACACGATCGATGGCCTCGAAGCGGATCCGCTCCAGCAAATGAGGGAGGTCTTCCCGCAAAAGGCCGCCTATCTCGGTAACGAAGCACTCCGGGCGCTCGTTCAAGAAGGCTGTGCCGTAGCACGACAGGCACATTTCTCCACCGCACGCGCCTCTACCCTCATCGTCGCATTGATGTACGCCTTCGGGCACGGTTGTGTGAATGACCCCCTTTATCCCTGGATTGCCAATACATTGCAGGATGAGCGCATCCTCGATCCGGCGGCGCGCGCCGCTCGCCTGGAGCGAAAGGCCCTGACCTGGCTCGATCAGGTGCTTGCGAACTCGTCAAGGGCACCTTGAAAAATTCAAGGTCCCCTCAAGTGGAACGCGAGCATGACCTGGGAGAGAAAACCCACGCCACCCTATGCGAACAGGGGCGCAAGGCCCGCCGACGCCATCGTCGAGAAATGCTGCCCTCCGGCAGTGACAACGGGCCTGGGCGATACCGTCGACCGGGCGCTTGCAAAATGCCCGAAATTCGCGCGGAATCTTCAGCAATTAAAGGATAGTGGCTGGAAATTCCTGTATGGGCCAAAAGGTAAAGGCAGCTTTTGTAATAGGGAGAATACGAGAATTTTTATTGACGGCAAGCATAAAGGACATACGGCGCGGGTTGTCGGGGTCCTGGCCCATGAATCGGGACACGCTCTCTATGGGAAACCCGCGGAGATCCCACCCGACGGCTTGACCAGGGAGGAATATGTCGCCAGGAATGTAAATCTACATCTCAAGGACGAAGGCGAGGCCGTATTGACGAATCTCGACATGAGAAGGTGCCTCGCCGCGAATGACGGTATGGATATACCCATATTCGGCAGGCAGGCCTCCGCCTACAAAAAAATTGCCGCTCAATATCCTGATAGCAAAGACAGAGACGAAGCCAGACAGAACATCGCCGACCTCTTCGGCGACCGGGAGTATCCCAGTACGGAGCCGACGCAAACCTACCGTGAGTATTATGGGAGACCTTACCAGTCCCGCTATGACAGACTTCAGATGATCCGGAAGATGAAACGCAGAAGCGGACGCGGGTAAATCCATATTCCCGGAGTGGAGCCCGAATTTCAGGTTGCCAGGTGAGTCGGGGTTTCCGGCCAGCGAGAGGAGAACCGAACCGTGAGAGGCAACAGAAAGAGCTACGCGCCCGAGCGCGCGGCGAAGGCGAGAAGGGCGCACTGCGCATGAAGACCATCAAGCCATGCCTGCCGAGTTATCTTTGGCCGATCCTGGTCCTGACAATCGGGTGCACCCCACCCGATCACCCGGAGCCTGCGGATATGAACCAAACGGCGAATAGGAACCATACCGTGGAGTCGGCCCTCGGCTTTCTTCCCCAACTCATCGATCATGAGGTTCTCTACCGGGAGCTCATAGAGACCGTACTCGGGGTGAAGCTGCATCTCGATACAACACACCCAAGGGATTCCTTTATCCCCTATCTCTATGAACGCGGCACACCAGCCTCCTCGACCGATCTCATCAAGGAAGTCGATCTTCGCGCACCAGTAACCGGCAGAATGAAGCATGGGTTCCTTTTTATAGACCTCGAGCCGACTCGTGGGTTGAATATGCCGGCTATCGTCGAGTATTACGGGTGGCCGAATCTGAGGGTGGAATTCCCCAGACCGGGAGAAAGGAATATGGGGGTCGATGTATATTTCATCTATCTTCTGGGGAAATGGGAGGTCACCTTCACCTTCGGCCCTCCCCCGCGGGAGGCCCTGCGCTCTCTGTCCTTGCGCTGGCCTGGATCATTATAATGGACCCCGTATTTCAGACTACCGGGCGATTCGAAATTTCCAGCCCGATCAGGCTCCTTCGCGAAAGTTGACCGTCGCGGCCCCTCACCGGGTGACGCCATTTCCCCGCCAGCCCGTAGGAGTGGGTAAAGCGAGCGTCCATCCGAATGGTTTCAGGGTTTCGGTCATCCACGGAGGTTTCCAAACCGCGACGGCTTGCAGAATGCACAAAATGAAATGTCGCAACCGAGTCTCGAGGGAATATTTTCCTATGCCGCATAAAGAACCCAGCCGGATCCTCTGCCTGAGTGTCACGCCCAGCCTGCAAAGGACGATACGATTTAAAAGTCTTCATATCGGCCAGGTAAACCGAGCAAATTCCGTCACCGTCACTGCCGGAGGCAAGTCCGTCAATGTGGCGCGCACGTTGAAGTTATTACAGGAATCTCCCCTGGTAGCGGGATTTGCCGGAGGCGAAACGGGCGACAGGATGGTTTCGGATCTACGGGAAATGGGGATCGAAACGGATATTGTCCACACGAGCCAACCAACACGCATCTGCACTACGCTCATCGACGAACAGGCGGCATCCGTTACCGAGTTGGTTGAGGAAGCACCGCTGCCGATGCGCGGCGAATGGTCGGCGCTCGATGAGAGGCTCTCAGTACATTTGGCGAACAGTGATACGATGGTCGTGGCGGGCGCACCCCCACCGGGTTCACCGGAAGGCGTTTATGCGGGGTTCGCGCGCAAGGCGCGGGAAGCGGGCGCAAAGGTACTGATCGATGCCCGTGGCGCACCCCTGATGGAAGCGCTTCCTTGCTCTCCGTTGCTGGTAAAACTGAACGACCATGAATTGAGCGCCACAAGTGGGAAATCAGTCGACACTGAGGAAGCGCTCCGTGGGGCGATGGAAATACTGGTAACACGAGGAGCCCAATGGGTACTCGTCACCCAAGGGAAGCAGGACGCCTGGCTGCTCAGCGAAACCGCTGCTTGGCGCTTCACGCCGCCGGTGGTCAACGTCTTGAATGCCATCGGCAGCGGGGATGCGACAACCGCGGGCATTGCCGCTGGCCTGCTGCGCGGTCGCTCCATGCCGGATGCGGTGCAGCTAGGGATTGCATGCGGTTCCGCGAGCGCTACAACGCTAATCCCTGGCGACCTGGATTTCGATCTGGTCCAGGAACTCCTCCCAAAAGTACAGGCTACGAGAACATCCATCTGAGGGTGGTGGTAAATTTTAAGTGATGAAGTCTGCCGACCCCTACCCCGTCATTCCGGCAGGGATTGCCGGAATCTGCC
>JAIZWN010000644.1 GCA_020443945.1 Candidatus Thiosymbion ectosymbiont of Robbea hypermnestra
GCTTGGTGGCTTGGTGTGAGAACACGGAAGGCGGTGACCCACCGACAAGTGTATGGGTTTGCTGCATTTGATTTTCGAGGGATTCGGTTAATTGAGAACGCCCCCTAACGCAAGAGGGGTGACCAGGCCGGCTCGCGCACATCGCCCAACCCCTGAGACAAACGCTGGCTGACGGAGCCGTCCACCGAGACCGCGGACAGGACCCCGCGCCCCTTGTGGAGGGTGGCGTAGATCACCATGGCGCCGTTGGGCGCGAAGCTCGGGGACTCGTCCAGCCGACCGCTGCTCAGGGATCGCATGATCCCCCTCTCCGGGTCCAGGAGACCGATGCGGAAATTGCCGCCGATCCGGGTCACGCACAGGATGGAGCGGCCGTCCGGCGCATAGGAGGCGCGGCCGTTGTAGTCGTTCTCGAAGGTGACCCGCGTCGCGGCGCCCCCGGTGGCCGCTACCCGGTAGAGCTGAGGGGTCCCGCCGCGGTTGGAGGTGAAAATAAGGTGGCGGCCGTCGGGGGACCAGGCGGGCTCGGTATCGATGGCGAAGTGATCCGTGATCCGCAGCAAATTGCGGCTTGCGAGGTCCAGCACATAGATATCCGGGTTGCCGTCCCGCGACAGGGTCATGGCCAGGTGGCGCCCGTCCGGCGACCAGGCCGGGGAACCGTTGAGGCCCTCGAAGCCCGCGATCCGTTCCCGGTGGCCGGTGGCCAGCTCCTGGATGTAGATGGCGGTCCGGCGGTTCTCGAAGGATACATAGGCCAGGCGGCGTCCGTCCGGCGACCAGGCCGGGGAGAGGATGGGATCGCGGGAGGCGAGGATGGTCTGGGGGTTGTGGCCGTCCGCGTCCGCCACCTCGAGCCGGACCCGCTGCGCCCCCGGATTTCCATCGGAGGTCACATAGGCGATACGGGTGGCGGCTACCCCCGGCGTGCCGGTCAGTCGCTCATAGATGGCGTCGGCGATTCGGTGCGCGGTATAACGCAGCTCCGAGGCGCCGCCGGTAAAGCTCATGGCCGCCAGCCGTTTGCCGCCGAAGACATCGAACAGGACAAAGCTGACATCATAGCCGCCCAGGGCCGCCCGCTCGACCCGGCCGATGACCAGGTTATCCATTGCCAGCAGGCGCCAGTCGCCCAGGTCTACCTCCTCGGCCCGGTGGGGGGTGGCCGTCATGTCGCTACGGGGCATGGGGCGAAAACGCCCGGTCCGGGCCAGATCGGCGGCGATGATCCCGGCCACATCCTCG
Organism: Candidatus Thiosymbion ectosymbiont of Robbea hypermnestra; assembly: GCA_020443945.1. Taxonomy (GTDB): domain Bacteria; phylum Pseudomonadota; class Gammaproteobacteria; order Chromatiales; family Chromatiaceae; genus Thiosymbion; species Thiosymbion ectosymbiont_B. The sequence goes on from JAIZWN010000644.1 coordinate 1,246, forward strand.
GGCGGCGTGCCCCCGTCCTCGGGTCCGGCGAAGGGAACGACGGCGATGGGTTGGGCACCTTCGGCGCCGCCGGTAATCTCGATGGTGAGTCGTGCCTGGGTTCCCACCGACCAGATCAGCAGGAGTAGTAACGAGAGAACGGACACTGGTTTCATGGGCTGTTTTTTTCAGTGGTTAGTGATCGGTGGCCGGCGCCCCGTTTCCCGGTAGTGTTCTAACTTTGTTGGGTAGTGGGTAAATCCTGCGTGATGTTCAACGTTTATTCTCACACAAAGCCACAAAGCCACGAAGATTTTTTCCTTGCCGTCGCTGATCATCCGCGAGATGTTCATCGCAGACTCTAAAGATCATGGTTGTTTCCCTTTTACCCTTGTCTCTCTTGGTGGCTTGGTGTCTTTGTGTGATGTTCGACGTGACTCAGGTAGACACCTGATCACTTGAGA
>JAIZWN010000645.1 GCA_020443945.1 Candidatus Thiosymbion ectosymbiont of Robbea hypermnestra
ATGGAAATGCGCGCACCGTGCCGGAATCATCCGATCGGCCTCGAGGGCCTCTGTGGTGGAGCCGGTTTGAACGGTGCCGGTCTGACCTGTCTTGCCATGCGGTGTGCAGATACCTACGCAATCGTGGTTGTTGGACGCCGCAAACAGTTTGCGGTTGCCGGCGCCAAGCGCCGACGGATTTGCCCCCCGTGGTCTCCCGCGGGGGAACCTCACGCGGATCAGGTGGCGACCTGGTAGGTGTCTTGCCGCGTCAGCAAGGCCCATGCGATCCGCGCGTCTTGTTGGCCCAGGCCACCACGGCGCGGTGGTACCCCCGTTCCTGGACGATCCGCCGCACCCAACGACTGCGGGCATCGCTCTTGTCGTACTGGAGGACCGCATTCACCGCCGCACGGGCGCCATGGACCAAGCGCGTGCGCAGGTACGGGTCGCCCCGTTTGCTGATGCCCAGCAGGCAAACCTTCCCGCCCGTGCCGGCTTGGGCGGGGACCAGCCCGAGAGCAGCGGCCAATTGCCGGGCACTTGCAAATTGCTT
>JAIZWN010000646.1 GCA_020443945.1 Candidatus Thiosymbion ectosymbiont of Robbea hypermnestra
GCACCGTTCAAACCGGCTCCACCACAGAGGCCCTCGAGGCCGATCGGATGATTCCGGCACGGTGCGCGCATTTCCATTTTCAAGCTCGCGCAACGACGCAGATGGCCGTTTCTCGTCGCGCCCGAAGGGAGCCCCCAAACGCGCCCAGGCCGCGTGACAACACTTGGTAACAGACTGCGCACGGTGCCTTGCCTAGGCACGTTTGGGAAGGCTCTGAGGATGTAAAATAAGTTGAAACGGGGTACTAGTTTCGATACCAGATGGTTTCTCAAGGCGCCAGCCGTTCGATGTGCCATTCGGCCGCGGGCGTGTCGCGGCGGTAAAGGAAGCGGTCGTGCAGCCGGTTCTCCCGGCCCTGCCAGAACTCCATGGTCTCGGGCTCCACCCGGAAGCCGCCCCAGAAGCCGGGCAGAGGGATCTCGCCGGCGGCGAAGTTGCGCCGCACTTCTTCTACCTTGGCCTCCAGCAAGGCGCGGGAACCGATGACCCGGCTTTGAGGCGAGGCCCAGGCCCCGATCCGGCTGCCCCGGGGGCGGGTAGCGAAATACCTGACGGATTCGGCGGTGGGGATGCGGCGGGCCCTGCCCGTGATCTGGACCTGCCGGGCCAGCGCGACCCAGGGCAGGAGCAGGGCGACCTTGGGTTGCGCGGCGATCTGCCGGGACTTGCGGCTCTCGTAGTTGGTGAAGAAGACAAAGCCGGCCTGGTCATACAGCTTGAGCAGCACGGTGCGTACCCAGGGTTGGCCGTCCGCGGCCACGGTTGCCAGGCTCATGGCGTTGGGTTCGGGAATGCCGGTGGCAATCGCCTCCTGGTACCAGTGCTGGAACTGACGGATGGGGTTGGCCGCCAGCTCGGCGCGGGACAGGCCGTGCGCCATCGCCTGGGCGCGGAAGGCCTCCGGGGTCATGGGATCGGCGACGCCGATCTCGGGGGAGGTAGCACGCGACATGTGGAGATTCCTTCAGGAGCGCGGGACGGGACGGAGCGGCCACGGATCAGGCACAGGGGATGGATATGGGCTCGCCGGGCCCCTGGCGGCGCACCGGAATGGCGGTCAGCCGGCCCTGCCACACGCAGCCGGTATCCAAGGCCCAGGTGTTGTGGCCGGCCGCATAGCCCAGCGTCGACCAATGCCCGAAGAGGATGCGGAGCTCCCGGGTCGCCCGGTCCGGTAGGGCGAACCAGGGCAGGGCCCCGGGCATCTGGGAGCCGGGGGGACCCTTCTCCTTCAGGACCAGGGTCCCGTCGGCGCGACAATAACGCAGGCGGGTAAAGCAGTTGGTGATAAAGCGCAGGCGGTCCATACCCGTGAGCGCATCGGACCAACGGGCGGGCTCGTTGCCATACATGGTCCGGAAATAGTCCGCATAGTCGGGGCCCCGGAGCCGGGTCTCCACCTCGCGGGCACGGGACAAGGCGGTGGGGAGGTCCCACTGGGGCGGGAGTCCCGCATGGATGAGGGCGAAGCCCTTGCGCTCGTCGAAGTGCATCAAGGGACGACCGCGCAGCCAATGCAGCAACTCGTCCCGGTCCGCCGCTCGGAGCACCGGCTCGAGGCTGCTCTCCCCGGCCCGTTTCGGGTTGCCGGCCGCGAGCGCGAGCAGGCTCAGATCGTGGTTGCCGAGGACGGTCAGGGCCCGCTCGCCGAGTCCCTTGATAAAGCGCAGGGTCGCCAGGGAGTCGGGACCCCGACTGACCAGGTCGCCGACAAACCAGAGCCGGTCCCGGGCCGGGTCGAAGCGCAGGCGGTCGAGTAACCGCAGCAGCTTGTCGTAACAGCCCTGGATGTCGCCGAGCGCGTAAGTCGTCATGGTCTCACCTGCCGCAAAAACCAGCCGCGGCGAGTATACTACCGTGATCGGTGGTCGATGGTTCGCTGAACCACCGACCCCTGTAATCGACACCGGACGTAAATCGATAGCCTGTATCCTACCCATGCCTGAAGAGACGATTGCCTTTATCGGCGGCGGCCATATGGCCGCCGGCCTGATCGCCGGCCTGGTCGCCGACGGATACGCCCCCCGACGGCTGGTCGTGAGCGACCCCGATCCGCGCAAGCTCACGGCCCTTAACACCCGCTTCGCGGTGCGGACGACGGGGGAGAATCCAGAGGCCGCGAGCGGCGCCGATCTGGTGGTTCTGTGCGTCAAACCGCAGCTGGCCCGCCGGGTCTGCCGGGAGCTGTCCCCGCTCCTGGAGCGGGAGAATCCCCTGTTCGTCTCGGTGATGGCCGGGATCCGCGAGCGAAGTATCCGGGAGTGGCTGGGGGATGGCAGGGCCATTCCCCTGGTGCGGGCCATGCCCAACACCCCGGCGATGATTCAGGCCGGCGCCATCGTGCTGCATGCCACGCCGGAGACCTCGCCCGCCCAGCGCAATCAGGCGGAGACGGTGCTGCGCGCCGGCGGCCTGACCCGCTGGGTGAACCGGGAGGCGCAGATGGATGCGGTGACCGCCCTGTCCGGTAGCGGCCCCGCCTACTTTTTTCTCTTGATGGAGGCCATCGAGCAGGCGGGCGTGGCCCTCGGACTGGAGCCGGAGAACGCCCGGCTGCTTACGCTCCAGACGGCCCTGGGCGCCGCCCGCATGGCGCTGGAGTGCGACGACTCGCCCCAGGGGCTGCGCGCGCAGGTCACCTCCCCCGGCGGCACCACGGAGCAGGCCCTGGAGATCCTGGAGTCCGGTGGTCTCCGGACCCTGGTTGCGCAGGCGATCCACGCCGCCCACGAGCGTTCCGAGGAACTGTCACGCCTGCTTACGGATTCCCCATGACCAGTGCCTACTTCACCAATCCGCTTGCCTTCCTGGTCCAGGTCCTGTTCGGTTTCTTCGCGGGGGTGGTCCTGTTGCGGTTTTTGCTGCAATGGGTGCGGGCGGATTTCTATAACCCGATCTCCCAGTTCGTGGTCAGGGTCACGACCCCCGTCCTGCGTCCCCTCCGGCGGGTGATTCCCGGCTATGCGGGCCTGGACCCGGCGGCCCTGGTGCTGGCCTGGCTGGTCAAGGCCGGCGAGCTGGGAATCCTGGCCCTGCTCTTGTCGCTCCCGGTCAATCCGCTCGGGGCCCTGGCCTGGGCCTTGCCCGGGCTGGTGGATCTCACCATCACCCTCTTGATTTTCGGCGTGCTCATCCGGGCCATCCTGAGCTGGTTCAATCCGGGTTCCTATGGTGGGCACCCGCTGGCGGATCTGCTCGACAGCCTGACCGAGCCCGTCATGGGCCCGGCGCGCCGTCTGCTCCCGCCGTTCGGGGGGCTGGACCTCTCGCCCATGCTGGTGATGATCGGTCTGATCCTGCTCAAGATGCTGCTGCTCCCACCCCTGAATCTGCTGACCGGCAGCCCGTTCTGACCGGAGGTCCTTTGGGAACCTCGGCGATTGGCCCCCGTATGGGCCCCGGGTCCGGTCAAAAATCCCCGCCGCTACCGTGAACCTCATTCCGGCGAAGCGTTTCTTCTACCGCTTTTTGCGCCTGGTGCCCATGCCCGTCCTCTCCATCCTGGTGGGGGTCCTGGTCGGGCTGGCCGTATGGGCGGTGCTGGACCGGATTCAGGGGCGGGCGATCAAGAAGATCGCCGACAGGGAGCTCCAGGCGCAGCTCGATCAGCGGGCCCGGGAGAGCCTGATCCGGTTCGACCAGTACCTGAGAAACTACGCGACCACCGTGCGGTTGTTGGCGAATCACCGCAGCCTGGCGGAATACCTCGAACCCCTGTTCTGGTCCCCGCGGGACGAATTCGAGCCGGTCGTCTATCGCAAGACCCCTCCCCCCTGGCTGACCGATTTCATCGCGCGTAGCGCGCTTCCCGCGCCCAGCCATATCCTGCTGGTGGACACCCAGGGCCGCATCCGGGAGATGTACCAATCCGGCGGCGCGGCGCTGCCGCAGGAACCGGGCTGGAGCGAGGGGACGAAATTCATGGATGCCGGCAAGGTACCCGCGGTGATCGCCCGCCTCGACGAACGGCCCTACCTGCTGGTGAGCGATGTGGCCGAAGACATGGGCGGCTATCGGATGGGCCGCCTGATCGCGGTGGTGCCCATCGACGCCGAATTTCTGGCCGCCTCCCAGCGGGGGTTGTCCTCCGGCCGCGCGGCCGTGGCCTTGGTGGACATCGACGAGCAGCGCATCCTGGCGAGTATCGCTCCGGAATCCCTGCCCCCCGATACCCGGCTCTCCGCCTGGCGGGATACCTATCTGATCAGGACCCAGTCGCTTCCCGAGTACGAGGATACGGATTGGAATTTCTTGTTCGCCACCTTCATCCCCCATCAGGTGGTCGAGCGGATGTCGGGCCGGGTACGCAATTTCGAGCGGCAGCAGCGCGTCCGGGCCGCGCTGGCCTATATCCTGGTTTTCACCCTGGTCATCTATCTGGTCTCGGCGCGCCTCAACAGGATCCTCAAGCGCATGGCCGGATTCTCGCGCCGCGCCCTCGGTATCGAGCAGCCGGGCTTTCGACGCGGCGCCAATCAGCTCATTCTGCTCGAGGAGTGGATGCGGCACTTTGTCCGGCTCGTACTCGAGGCGCGGGAGGAAATGAACCGCCGGCACGCAAGCGAGATGCGCGCGAGCGAGGCCCTCAAGGCCGCCATCATGGAGGCCTCGCTCGATTCCATCGTTACCCTGAGCCGCAAGGGAACCGTCATCGAGCTCAATCCCACCGCGGAGCGTACCCTCGGCCTCACCCGCGAGCAGGCCATCGGCGGTAGCTTCACCAGGCGTTTTCTGACCGGGGACGGTCGGCGGCTCTTTCTCGGCCTGTTGCGGGACTCCCGGCGCGCCCGACGCGAGGGTCGGATACCCCAGGCCCGAGGTCAGCTGACGGCCCGGCGCGCGGACGGCTCCGGGTTTCCGGTAGAGCTCTCCATCGTCCCCATCCAGTTGGACGACCGATTCGTCTACACCGTCTATATGCACGACATCACCAACCGCAGGGAAGCGGAGCGGGAAATCAAGAGCCTGGCCCGGTTCGTGAGCGAAAGCCCCAACCCGATTCTGCGCGTGAGCCCTTCCGGGCGGGTGGTCTATGCCAATACCGCCGGCTCGCCCCTGCTTGCCACCTGGGATACGCGGGAAGGGAACCGGCTCCCGGTAAGGTGGACCCAGGAGATCCAGGAGGCGCTGGGGGATGGGCGTTCCCGCGAACGTGAGACGGAGATCGGCGACCAGGTCTATTCGCTGCTGGTAGTTCCGATCCCGGAGCCGGGCTATGCGAATATCTATGCCCGGGACATCACGGCGATCCGCCGCGCCGAACAGGAATCGCGCCGGCACCAGGCGGAGCTGGTCCATGTGTGCCGTTTGAGCACCATGGGCGAGGTGGCCACGGGAATGGCGCACGAAATCAACCAGCCGCTCTCGGCCATCGTCAATTTCGCCAATGGTTGCAGCCGCCGCCTCCGGGACAATTCAGGACGGCACCAGGAGCTCGTGGACGCCATGGGCCAGATCACCCTGCAGGCCCGGCGGGCCAGCGAGATTATCCGCCGACTGCGGGCGCTGGTGGGCAAGCAACCGCCGATCCGCTCCCAGGTCGACCTCAACCATCTGGTCCGGGAGGTCTGTTCCTTCGTGGAATTCGATGCCGGCAAGATGGGCTTTACCATCGCGCTCGACCTGTGGCCGGGCGGGATCAGGGTAGACGTGGATCTGGTGCAGATCGAGCAGGTCCTGCTCAACCTGGTGCGCAACGCGCTCGACGCCCTGCAGGAGGTGCCGCTCCCGGCGCGGCGTCTGACCCTGTGCACCCGCTTGATCGATGGCGATGCCGAAGCCGTCGTTCAGGACTCGGGGCCGGGCATCGCACCGGAACGCCTGCCATCCCTGTTCGAGCCCTTCTTCACCACCAAGGAATCGGGCATGGGCATGGGACTGCCGATCAGCCGGACGATCCTCGAAAACCACGGGGGCAGCATCCGGGTAGAGTCCACCCCGCGGGAAGGAGCGGCCTTTGTCATCCGATTGCCGGTCGCGCCGACGGCACGGCCAGCCCTCACAACCATCGGTTGACCGCCCAGCCGGCGACCAGCACCCCATTTCACCTTGTATCGCAGGTGACCCCCGTAGGATAGGCAGTGAGCGAAGCGAACCGCATCAATGGAAACCGCAAAGAATGATCCGGTTTCGGCGCCGAAATCCGGTCTTCCCTTGTGGTCCGCCTGGAATATCCTCGGCTGTCGGTTATGGGCGCCCGTCGCCGATGGTCGGCGTGGACTGCGTTTGATGCAGAACGTGCAGCCAGGCGGCGCCATCGGGGCAGGAGAGGAGGGCATCGCCGAGGTCCGCCAGCCGTGCCGGGTCGGCAATCGCCGTCAGGAGAGGCTCGGCCTGCGTAGCGACCGCGGGACCGAAGCGGTGGCGGGCCTGGCGTGCGAGTAGGTGGCGCGTCTCTTGGCGGCCTTGCTCCAGACCCTGCTCCAGACCCTGTTCCAGACCTTGCTCCAGACCCTGTTCCAAGCCCTGTTCCAAACCCTGTTCCAAACCCTGTTCCAGACCCTCGCGTTTCCATTGGTCGGTCCAGCTCTCGACGCGATTGGATAACATGTCGTGTACCTCGTGTAAGTCGGCCAGTGACTCGAAGGCTACGCCCGGCAGCCGCTTGGGCAGAAAAACCCGGTTGAACCA
>JAIZWN010000647.1 GCA_020443945.1 Candidatus Thiosymbion ectosymbiont of Robbea hypermnestra
GCCGTGGTCTCGGACGGCTCTTGGCGTTGCCGGTGCCACCGCACCGTCATTCCGGGTGGGACCCCGGAATCTGCCGCTGCCAGGGACGGCGACCCGAGGCCTCCCATCGAGAGCCATGTGGTTCCGGGCCTCTGCGCAGAGGGTGCAAAAGTTGGACCTCACAGGTTCCGGTGACTTACCATCCCTGGTACCGGCAGATTCCGGCTTCCGGTAGTGTTGTAGTTTTGTGATCTGTGATGCTTGAATCCGCGGATTACGCAGATTCTCGCCGATGAAAAAATGCGGTAATCCGTGAAAAGTAGAGTATCTCATGGGCTTGAAGCAAACCACCTTTTCCGTGTTTTCCGCATGTGCCGCGCTGACGGCCTTGCTGGCGCTCGCGGTCATCCTGCTCGGCGCCTATGTGCGCCTGTCCGACGCCGGGCTCGGGTGTCCGGACTGGCCCGGTTGTTACGGGCGGTTGGGCGTACCCTCCGACCAGGACGCCATCGCGCAGGCCAACCGCGCCTTCCCGGAGCGGCCGGTGGAGACGGCCAAGGCCTGGAAGGAGATGGCGCACCGCTATCTGGCGAGCGCCCTGGGCCTGGCTATCGTATTGCTGGCCCTGGGCGCCTGGCGGAGCCGCGGCCGGCTGCCGCTGGGGCTGCCCGGTGTGCTGGTGGCCCTGGTCATCTTCCAGGGGCTACTCGGCATGTGGACGGTGACGCTACGGGTGATGCCCACCGTCGTCACCGCCCATCTGGCGGGCGGGTTCGCGACGCTCGCCTTACTCTGGTGGCTGGCCCTCGGCCAATCCGGCTTCCGCCTGGCGGACCCCGCGCCGGCGCTACGGCGGCTGCGGCCCTGGGTGTGGGGCGGGCTGGTCCTGGTCTGCATGCAGGTCCTGCTCGGCGGCTGGACCAGCAGCAATTACGCCGCCTTGGCCTGCACCGAGTTTCCGACCTGTTACGGCGGGCTCTGGTGGCCGCCCACGGACTTCGGCGAGGCCTTCGTCCTCTGGCGCGGTACGGGGATCGACTACGAATTCGGGGTCCTGGGAAGCGAAGCGCGCACGGCGATTCATCTGACCCATCGCCTGGGGGCCCTGGTTGTCCTGCTCTATGTGGGCGCCCTGAGCCTGGTCATCCTCCGGCGGGTGCGGACCGGCCTCGCATTCGGCCTGGGCATTGCGGTCGTCGCCGCCCTCTGCTTGCAGCTGGGGCTGGGGGTCGCTAACATCCTGGGCCACCTCCCCCTCGCGGTGGCGGTCGCGCACAATGGCGGCGGCGCCTTGCTGGTCGTCGTCCTGGTAAGCCTGCTTCATTTTCTCTCTCCGAGCAGGCTTCCTTCCGGGCAAGCGGCCGGTACCGACACGACGACAGCCTCGAGGAACTCGTCATGACGCACAAATCCGGCGGCGGTTTGCGTCGCCTTCTGATCCCGGTCGGGATTCTCGCCGTGGCGGCGGGCATCTGGCTGGGCATGGGCTATTTCGACCTCGGCTCGGGTACGGCAACCGCCCCGCCGGTCGAGAAGATGCAGGCGGGCACCCCGCTGCCCCGGCCCAAGGTCCTGTCCCCCTTCTCCCTCACGGACCAGGACGCCCGGCCCTTCGGGCTCGATGATCTCAAGGGCCGGTGGACCTTCGTCTCCATCGGCTTCATCTCTTGCGGACACATCTGCCCCACCAACATGGCGACCTACCAGGCCGTCGACCGGGCAATCGACGCGGCCCATCGGGGACCCGCGGCGGACTTCCTGTTCCTATCCGTAGACCCGGAGCGGGACAGCCCGGAGCAGCTCGGCCAATATGTGCGCCAGTTCAATCCGGACTTCCTCGGGGCGACCGGCGGTCATGACCAGCTGCAGGCCCTCACCCGCGAGCTCGGGGTCATGTACGCGCGTTCCGCGGAGCAGAAAACCGGCGGCGCGAACTACATGGTGGACCACTCGGCGTCCATCCTGCTGCTCGACCCCCAGGCGCGCCTGGTGGCCGTCTTCAGTTGGCCCCACGACAGCGCCAAGATGGCCGCCGACTTTGCGGTGATGACCGACCACTACCGCCCCGGCCCCGGTTGAAGCCTGGTTCGTTACCTGCCTGCCGGCGGAGTACGCGGCTCTGTATTCCGCCCTGGGTTAAGGAGATGTCCCACCGCCAGACCCTGGGTGGTGTTGTAATTTTGTTGTCCCTGGGTATATGCACTGAATCCCGGAAACCACCAAAGCAAAACAGGTTACGGTTTTGTCGGCACGCGCATCGCAATCTGCTAATAGGACAGGATTAACAGGATTTTC
>JAIZWN010000648.1 GCA_020443945.1 Candidatus Thiosymbion ectosymbiont of Robbea hypermnestra
CGGCAATCCCTGCCGGAATGACGGCCAACGGGCGCCTTACCCATGACCCACGATCCCTTTGTGGCTTGGTGTCTTTGCGTGAGAATTGAGAACGCCCCCTAGACAGCCTTTAAGGTATCACTACCGGCGCTATAGTCCCAGCTCCCGCCAGCGGGTTTCGATTCGCTTGACGGAGACCGGGCGGGCGGTTCCGATCTGCTGGGCGAAGAGGGAGATCCGCAGTTCTTCGAGCAGCCAGCGGATTTCCTCCAGGCGGGGGTCCTGCCGCCCGGTTTCCCGCGCAACGGCGGCGCGTTCCCGCCATTTCCGCTGGAGATCGGCCATTTCCTGTATGTGTTGCCGGTCCTTGCCGGCGGCGTAGGGGAGTTTTTCGGCGCGCGCCTCCAGGGCCTTGAGGTAGCGCGGGTAGTCCTGGAGGCGCGCGTAGGGGATCTGCTGCAAGAAGCCGCGAAAGACCAGCGCATCCAGGTGTCCGCTCATGTCCTTGACCGAGGCGATCCAGTTGGCTTGGGTGATGTCCGCGAGCCGGCGGCGGATGGCCTGGTAGCGGGTGAGGATACGTTCGGTCAGGGCGCAGACGTCCCCGGCGACGGCCGCCAGCCGCGGCCGGTTTTCCTCCAGGCGCGCGTTGAAGGTGTGCCGATCTCGGATCGGTGGCCGATCTTCCAGGAAGCCGAGGTCCAGGATCAGTGTAATCAGCTCGTCGGCCAGGTCCACCGGCCCGGCCGGGCGCTCGGATTTGTCCCGGCCCGGCGGTTGCGGCGCCTTGGCGTATTGCAGGCGCATGCGGTCCAGTCCCGGCAGGTTTTTACGCAGCCGCCGCAGGTCCGATCCCAGCCGGAGCATCAGCAATCGGTGCAGCCCGGCGCGCATGGCCGTAGCGGCGCTCGCCGGTGAGTCCAGCACGCGGATGGCGACGCTGTCGCCCTGGTCGATCAGGGCGGGGTAGCCGCGCAGGCGAATGCCGCCGCGGTCCAGGTCCAGGCTTTCTGGCAGGGTGTCGAAGTCCCAGTGCCGGAGGCCTGTGCGTTCCAGCTCCTGAGCCGGGATGGCGGCGAAGCTCTGTTGTCCCTGCTGGCCGTAGCGGCGCTTGAGCCGGGGAAGGTCGTCCCCCGACGCGACTTGGCGCCCCTGGTCGTCCACCAACCGGAATTTCATGCGCAGGTGTTCGGGGATGGCGGTTTCGTCCCAGGCGTCTTCGGGCACCGCGACCCCGGTCGTCTCCCGGAGGGTCTCGGCAACCGCCTGGACCAGGGGCCGATCCGTGGGGGTCAGGCGCGCGACCAGCCGCCTGGCGGTTTCCGGGATGGGCACCAGGGTTTTGCGTATGGGCTTGGGCAGACCCCGCAGCAGGGCGACGAGCCGTTCTTCCAGGAGTCCGGGGACCAGCCACTCGCAACGTTGGGGCGAGATCTGGTTGATCAGGGGCAAGGGGACGGTGAGGGTTACCCCGTCCGCCGCCGCCCCCGGATCGAAGCGGTAGGTGAGGGGAAGCCGGGTGGCCCCAACCGGGAGCTCGTCGGGAAAGGCCTGGGCGGTGATTTCCTCCGCGTCCCGTCGCATCAGATCATCCATGCGCAGATGCAGGAGCTTGGGATTCTCGCGCGTCGCCCGCCGCAGCCAGGTCTCCAGCTGGGGTCGGGAGTAGATGCCGCTCGGGATCCGCTGGGCGTAGAAGGCGTAGAGGGCCTCTTCGTCCACCAGGATGTCCCGCCGCCGGGATTTGGCCTCCAGGTACCGGACGTATTCGATGAGCTCCCGATTGTGGCGCCAGAAGGGGGCCCGGGTCTCGAAGTCCCCTTCCACCAGGGCGAAGCGCAGGAAGATTTCCCGGGCCTCGGCCGGGTTGATGGGGCCGTAGTTGACGCAGCGCTTGGGGACGATGGTCAGTCCGTAGAGGGTGATCCGTTCGTAGGCCGCTACCTGACCGGATTCGGCCTGCCAGTGGGGCTCGGCATAGCTGCGTTGCACCAGGTGGGCGCCGGCCTGCTCGATCCAGGCCGGTTGGACCCTGGCGACGATGCGTCCGTAGTGACGGCTGGTTTCGACCCGCTCCGCCGCGACGATCCACTTGGGCGTTGCCTGGAATAGGCCGGAGCCAGGATGGATGAAGAAGCGGCTGTTGCGGGCGCCCTGGTATTCACGCGGCCCGTCCTTGCAGCCGATGTGGCTCGGCAGGCCCGTCAGCAGGGCGCGGTGGATCTCCTCGTAGCTTCCCGCGGTCTGGTTTTCCCGGTAGCCCATTTCCCGCATCGCCAGACGCAGCTGGGCGTGGATGTCGCGCCACTCCTGGAGCCGATTCCAGGAGAGGAAATGCCGCCGGCAGAGCTTGGTGAATTGGTTGCGGGAGAGCCGGCGGCGTTCCTTTTCCAGGAATCTCCACAGGTTGAGGAAGGTGAGAAAGTCCGAGTCCTCATGGAAAAAGGTGGCGTGGAGCTGGTCCGCCGCCTGTTGCCGGTCCGGGGGACGCTCCCGTGGGTCCTGAACGCTCAGGGCCGCGGCGATAATCAGCAGCTCGGTCAGGCAATGGTGGTCCCCGGAGGCCAGCAACATGCGGCCAATGCGTGGGTCCAGGGGCAGGCGGGCGAGCTTCTCCCCGAGGGTCGTCAGGCGGCCCGCGCCGTCCAGGGCCGCCAGCTCCTCCAGGGTCCGGTAGCCGTCGGCGATCAGCCTGGGATCCGGCGGGTCGAGAAAGGGAAATGCCTCGATGGAGCCGAATCCCAGCAGCTTCATCCGCAGGATGACCGCGGCCAGGTTGGTGCGCCGGATCTCCGGCTCGGTGAAGGGGCCGCGGGCCGCGAAGTTGTCCTCCGAGTAGAGCCGGATGCAGACCCCCGCCGCTACCCGCCCGCAACGGCCCTTGCGCTGGTTCGCCGCGGCCTGGGAGACGCGCTCCACCGGCAGGCGCTGAATCTTGCCGCGATGGCTGTAGCGGCTGATGCGGGCGAACCCCGGATCGATTACGTAACGGATGCCGGGCACCGTCAGTGAGGTCTCGGCCACATTGGTGGCCAAGATCACGCGCCGGGCACCGTGGGCCTGGAATATCCGCGCCTGCTCGCGGGGACCCTGGCGGGCGTACAGGGGCAGGAGCTCGGTGGACGGCGGGCGGCGCCCGCGCAGGGTCTCGGCGGTCTCGCGGATCGCCCGCTCGCCGGAGAGGAATACCAGGACGTCCCCCGGCCCCTCCCGCGCCAGCTCGTCCAGGGCCGCGGCGATGGCAAGCTGCATGGCCTCGTCACGCTCGCCTGCCTGCTCGTCCTCCGGCGGCCGGTAGCGCACCGCGACCGGATAGGTGCGCCCCGAGATCTCGATGATGGGCGCCGGAGCCCCCGTAGCGCGCGCGAAATAGGCGGCGAAGCGCCCGGGGTCGATGGTGGCCGAGGTGACGATCAGCTTGAGATCGGGCCGTTGCGGCAGCAGGTCCTTCAGGTAGCCCAGCAGAAAGTCGATGTCCAGGCTGCGCTCGTGGGCCTCGTCGATAATCAGGGTGTCGTACTGGTCGAGCAACCGATCCCGCCGAATCTCCGTCAGCAGGATGCCGTCGGTCATCAGCTTGAGGGAGGTCTCGGGCCGCACCCGGTCCTGGAAGCGCACCTTATAGCCCACCAGGGTTCCCGGCTCGGTTCCGAGCTCCTGGGACAGACGAGCGGCCAGGCTGCGCGCGGCGATCCGCCGGGGCTGGGTGTGGCCGATTCGCCCGGCGACCCCCCGCCCCAGCTCGAGGCAGAGCTTGGGCAGCTGGGTGGACTTGCCGGAGCCGGTCTCGCCGCACACCACGACCACCTGGTGATCGCGGATCAGCGCCGCTACCTCCTCGCGGCGCTCGCTGACGGGCAGCTCCGGGGGATAGATAATCGCCGGGACCTGGGCTTGGCGGCGCTCGAACAGGGCCTGGGATTTGCGGACGGCCTCCCGGAGCGCGATCAGCTCCCGGTCGCTGGGCCGGTCCTGTTGCGCGCGCCGCATCAGGATACGCCGACGGCGGCGGAAGGCCCGCCGATCGCCGAGAAGGCAGGTAGCGAGCTCCGACTCCGTCGGCAGTCGCGGAAGGGATGCGTCAGTGGGCAAGCGATCGAAGCGGTTTGTCACGGAACAACCGAATAATAACAGGACGGACCAAATGCCATCGGTGACCGGTACATCGTTTCATAATAACCTGCGTATTGGCCATCATGGACTTTGTGGACGATGTCTGGAGCAGACTTGAGCGTGTCCGATCCATCTAGTACCCCATTTCACCTTATTTTTCACCCTCAGAGCCCTCCCAACCGCGCCAAGGCGAGAGGAGAGCACCAGCGA
>JAIZWN010000649.1 GCA_020443945.1 Candidatus Thiosymbion ectosymbiont of Robbea hypermnestra
TTGATTTTGCTTGGTATGGAGTCATGAACCGTAGCGAAGTGAAGCCATTGATTCCCCCTCTCCCTGCCCCCCCTCTCCCGCCAGGGGCGAGGGGCTTTGGGCCGTAGCCAGTCTGGTAGGACCACGGCTCACCTGGACCGCGCGGCATGGCTTGAGTTTTTAGACAGCCTCTGAAGGATTGCACGGCAGCAATTTTTCAAGGTCCCCAAATAAAGAATCCTGTTAATCTTAAAAATCCTGTGAATCCTGTCCTCCTCTCCCACCGGGAGCGGGCCGGGGAGAGGGGGATCAGGGAGCGGTGCCCGTATCCTGCCGCGTGGTGTCTTAAGATTTGTGGTTTTCGGGATTTGGCGTAGAGACTTCCCTTCACCATCATGGTTGTCCGCAGATTACGCCGATTTTCACGGATTACTGCATTTTTTCATCGGCGAGAATCTGCGTAATCTGCGGATTCACGCATCGCAGATCACAACACTACCTCCTGCCGAACTGACCACCGAAGAGAGGTTATGCACGATGAAGATCAATGTTTTCGATCTGCAATCCATGTCGAAACTGGAGATCGAGAAGTTATTGCGTCGGTCGGAGATAGACATCGCGGCATTGCTCGAAAGCGTCGATCCGATCATCAGGAACGTGCGTGAGAATGGGGACGATGCCTTGCTCCGTTATGCGCGGGAATTCGACGGCGCGGTGATGGAGAAGGCCGATATCAAGGTCTCACCAAAGGAGATGGAGACCGCCTGCCGCGAGTTGGATCAGGAAATCAAGGATGTCATCGAGTACTCGGCAAGGAATATCGGAACATTCCACGAGAAGCAGATGCCCGAGGAAATGTGGTTTACGGAGGTGATGCCGGGGATTCTCGCGGGGGAGAAGACAACCCCGATTACCTCCGCGGGTCTGTATGTGCCCAGCGGAAAGGGTTCTTTTCCTTCCGTGATGCTCATGCTGGGTATCCCCGCGGTTATCGCCGGGGTGCCGCAGGTCATTGTCTGCACGCCGCCGAGACCGGATGGCAGCCTGGATCCGGCTATTCTCTTCGCGGCGAGCGTATGCGGGATTACCGAGGTGTACCGGGTCGGCGGCGCCCAGGCTATCGCGGCCATGGCTTATGGTACGGAAACGGTGCCCAGGGTCGTGAAGACCCTGGGGCCGGGAAGCAGCTATGTCACCGCCGCCAAGCGCAAGCTGTTCGGTGACATCGATCCGGGGACCCCGGCCGGGCCCAGTGAATCCATCGTGCTTTGCGACGAGTCCGCGGAGCCACGGATTGCCGCCCTGGATTTACTGATCGAGGCCGAGCATGGTCCCGATTCGTCCGTGCTCCTGGTCACCCACAGCGGCGCGCTGATCGAGCGCGTGAAAGCCATGATTCCGGGACTGGTGGCGGATTTGCCGGCGGAGAGACGGGGGTATTGCGAGACGGTTCTATCCAACTATGGGGGCATCGTGAAGACGGCATCCCTCGATGAGTCCATCCGGTTCGCCAACGAGTTCGCGCCGGAACATCTGGAGATGATGGTGGCGGAGCCGCTGGCGGTTATCCCGAAGATTCGCAATGCCGGTGAGATTCTGATCGGCAAGTATACCCCGCTCACCATCGGCAACTTTTCGCTCGGGGTCAATGCCGTCTTGCCGACCGGCGGCTTCGCGCGGTCGTTCTCGTGCGTGACCGTGTTCGATTTTCTCAAACGCACCTCCATCGGCTATGTCTCGCAGGCGGCCTATCCGGAAATCAGCCGGGTCGCCCAGAAGTTCGCCGAGTACGAAGGCTTTCCGTCGCACGCGGCGGCGATTCGTAAGAGGGGCGATCTTTAGAATGGTCGCGGATTTTGCGGATGCTTCTCTACCGGAGCGGCGATCCGTTCTTCGATCTTTCCGATCCCTCCGGAGACGGTCCTTGGGCGGGTGCCCATGATTCCGATTCCCCGTAGGCGTCGAGCCGCAACGGTTGGGATGCCTACCGAATCGGTCGCTCCCGCAGGGCGGTCGCGGCCTGCCCCTGGGTCTGCGGCCAGCCCGCGCTATGCCGCAGGATCAGCGCGGTGAGGGCCTCCAGATGGTCGGCTCGGTCGTTCAGGGCCGGGATGTAGCTGAACGCCTCGCCCCCGGCCGCCAGAAAGAGCTCCCGGTTCATCACGGCGATTTCTTCCAGGGTCTCCAGGCAGTCGGCCGAAAATCCGGGGCAGATGACATGGACCTTCCTTACGCCTTCGCGGCCCCAGGCCGTCAGGGTCTCATCCGTGTAGGGGCGCAGCCACTCCTTGTGGCCGACGCGGGACTGGAAGGCGAGCCGCCACCGCTGGGGGTCGAGTTCGAGGGCCTCGGCCGTCAGGCGCGCGGTCTTACGGCATTGGCAACCGTAGGGATCGCCGCGCAGGAGGTACTCCCGGGGAAGGCCGTGGAAGGAGAAAAGCAGCCGGTCCGGTTCGCCCCCTTCGGCCCAGTGGGCGCGGATGCTCCGCGCCAGGGCATCGATGTAGCCCGGCTCGTCATGGTATTGGTTGACAAAACGCAGCTCCGGCAGCCGACGCCAGGTCGCAAGCTCAGCGGTAACCGCATCGAAGCCGGAGGCCGTGGTGGTCGCCGAGTATTGCGGGTAGAGCGGCAGCACCAGGATCCGGCGGGCGTTCAGGTCGCGGAGATCGGCCAACGCCGAGGCGATCGAGGGGTTGCCGTAGCGCATTCCGAGCGCCACCCGCATTTGTCCCGGCAGGTGCCGGTCGAGCCGCTCCTGCAGGGCCCTGGCCTGACGCCGGGCGATGGTGAGCAGGGGCGAGCCCTGCGCCGTCCATACCGAGCGGTAGGATCGGGCGGAGCGCCGCGGGCGCAGACGTAACAGGACGCCATGCAGGATCGGCCACCAGAGGGCGCGGGGCAGCTCGATTACCCGCGGGTCGCTCAGGAACTCGGCCAGATAGCGCCGCACCGCGGGCACCGTCGGGGCGTCCGGCGTGCCCAG
Source organism: Candidatus Thiosymbion ectosymbiont of Robbea hypermnestra (assembly GCA_020443945.1). GTDB lineage: Bacteria > Pseudomonadota > Gammaproteobacteria > Chromatiales > Chromatiaceae > Thiosymbion > Thiosymbion ectosymbiont_B. Next base: position 2,966 of record JAIZWN010000649.1, read on the forward strand.
GTTGATCAGAAGCACGCCCGACACCTGCGGCGTGCCATGTCGAAATCCAGTCTCGGTTTTCTGCTCAGGTCTCACGAATCACCGTCCGGCGTGCGCGGCCAGAATCGGCGGTCGGCAGCGCCCGGCGCCGGCAGTCTCATAGCCGATCCCGCTCCGTCAGATACTGACACAGGGTGTGAAAGCGCCTGCGTCCCGCGGGACCGAACAAGGGGTCCTCGTGGCTCGAGGTCGTGGCGAGAAGCCGCTCCCAATCGCCCGCGGACAGCCGTTCCCGGGCCAACGGAAAGGCCTCGCGTTCCTCCAGGTCCAAATGCTCCCGCAGGGCCTCGACCAGCTCGCGTCCCTGGACCTCCACCTGGTCCCGTCGCAAGACCTCCTCGTGCACGATACCCTCCAGCGACTGGCGGAATTGCTTGTTGATCCGAGTGAGCTGCAAGTGTTGATCGGTCAGCCGATCCAACACCGGATACCTCTCGTCGGTATGCGCCCGGAGCCGGTCGAAGATGTCCTCCTCGTTCGGGTGGTGAACCTGATCGGCATAGCTCTCTATATACTCCAGCATCTCGCACATGAGCTCGTAATCCGGCTCGTCGCCCGCATGGAACCGATCCAACAGATCGTCCAGCAGATCGAGCACGCGCACGAGGTGTCTGTGATCCTGGGTGAGACGGTCGAGCAGCTCGGCCATGGCTTCTTCCTCTTCCCTAAAACCCGATAGACGAGGGGGGATAGAACCGAGTTACGGCACCAGTCACGAATCAGTCTAGCACGACAACCGCATGGGTGTTTTCCAGCCGGTCTGTGACATAATGGATCATTCGATCCGCCACGCCCCCTGATTGGGTTTTTGCTGCTTTGCGAGGACTTTATCCATGAGCTTTTTCATCTCCGACGCCTTGGCGCAACAAGGCGCCGCTACCGGCGACTCGATGCTGGGTCTGCTGTTCCCGATCGGCCTGGTGGTGATCCTGTATTTCCTGATGATCCGCCCGCAGGTGAAGCGCCAGAAGGAGCACAAGAAAATGGTTGAGGCCCTGACCAAGGGCGACGAGGTAGCCACCATGGGCGGCCTGGTCGGGCGCATCCTGGACCTGGGGGATAACTTCGCGAGGCTGGAGGTGGCGGAGGGTATCGAGGTCAAGGTTCGCCGCCAGTCGGTCGAGTCCGTACTGCCGAAGGGCTCGCTCAAGGAGTTATGATCCAAGGAACCATCCATGGGAGGCAGAGGACCGGGACCACTCGGAACGGATCGTAACCATCCCTCCAGATCTCCGGGGGTCGGGGGCTTCGTGGGCGGCAACGGACCAGGACCGCTGGGGATGGATTGCAACAATCCCCCCATCCATCCGGGGGCTACCTACCTCAAGGATTGGCGCTTACCAGGGCCGTGGCCCGAGGGCTTCGAGCCAGTGCTTCCGGCTCCTCATTCACTGGCTTCTCACCCAGGGGAGGTACATCTCGACGAGATAACGCCCATCATCCATTTCATCGTCGCTGAAATGAACACCAACGCCCAGAGCGCCGATGTAAAGAAAATGGCCGAGCTGAATCGCTTTTCCGCCCAGGCTTGCATTACGGATTTCAAAGAGCTGCCGCTTTGGAGGCAACTACTGGGCCTAGGTATCACACCTGCTCAATGCGTGGATATGCAGCTTTCTTATCACTCGGCGGCACTGCTCCTGTGGACCTGGAAGGTACGCACCGGCGGTGACTGGGATCATAAACCCCAGATCGCGACCCGCTTCCATCCGTGTGACCCGAAGGAACAGCAGTGGCATCTGCACGGCGATACCCTCTACTACTATGACATTTGGTCCAATCTGCACTATGGGTATGTGGGCATGGCCGCCGGATTTTCCGAGTCGGCATTGCTCGATGGCGCCGGCCTTGAGCAGATCGGCTCGGACTTACTAAGGGGGAAGCTACCCAAGAGGTCCGAAGGCATCGCCGGGATGCGGGCCTGGGACGACCCTAAAGACAGATTCGCCATCAAACTGGGCATCGGGCTCTGGCCCCGACCGGCAGACCCAGAGGAAATCAAGGTTCTCGTCATTCGCCACCGTTACCAGCTTAGAACCAAATTATGGGAACCGTGGAAAATGGCGGGTCCCCCCTGCCCCACACGGATACCTTGAATTTTTCGGGGTGCCCTTATCAGGGGTCTGGCGAGAACGGCATGATTCGGGGCCTTCGCCGGTGACTGACTCCCGGCCGACCGCCTGCCGAGGCTCCATTCTCATGGGCTGTCTGTGGCTCATTGTGGGCACATTCCTAGTTGTATTTATGCTTGCGTGTTTCTTCCTGGGTTGTGACCACCTGTGGCGCACTGATGTGGTGAAGGCAAGAATCCATTACATGGCTACCGATCCCGGCGACAAACTGACCGAGGTATACCTATATGCAGGTGCTGGTAACATATCTTGGGTCGATATTGCCGCCGGTGAAATCGTATCCGCCACCCTCGTATATGACAGCGAGATGATCCGAGTACCGGGTCATCGAGTAGTTGTCGCTTTGGTATATAAACTCGACGGCAAAAGGTACGACTGGGATGGTCTGCTGTTTCCGCATGGAATGGGCTACCGGATCGAGCTGACGATCGATGCGGAGGGCGCCGTCACCTATCGCTGTTGTATCCTTCCCTGCAGATTGGCCACGGGGAATAGCCCGCCGGATAAGGGGTGTGCGAAAAGATTCCGGGGACCTGGATCATCCCTATAGCCCCGAGCCCTATCCGACCTCGATGGAGTGACACGGACTCCGGGACCTGACACGTGATGGAATTTCGATGAATCGATATCCGATATGGAAAAACCTGCTGATTCTGGGTGTGATCCTCACCGGCGTCCTGTTCGCCTTGCCCAATCTCTTCTCCCAGAACCCCTCCATCGAAATCACCGCGGCCCGGGGCGTCGAGACGGCGGACGCCGGCCTGGGCGAGCTCAAGGCCGCCCTGGAAAACGCCGGGGTCGCATACCGGGCCATCGACCGGTTGGAGGGCGGCAAGCTGCTGGTGCGCTTCGCGACCTCCGAGGCCCAGCTCCAGGGCCAGGAGGCCATCCAGGGCGCCCTTGCGGACCGCTACAACAGCGCCTTGACCCTGGCCCCGGACCTTCCCGGATTTCTCCGCGCCCTGGGCATCCAACCCATGTTCCTGGGGCTGGACCTGCGCGGCGGCATCCATGTGCTGATCGACGTGGACATGGACGCGGCGGTCGACCAGGCCCTGGAACGCTACACCGGCGATATCCGCATCCTGCTGCGCAAGGAGAAGGTCCGCTATCTGACCGTGACCAAAAACCAGGGACGGGTGGCGGTCAAGTTCCGCGACGCCCGGACCCGGGACCGGGCACAGGAGCGGATCGGAGCGGAATTTCGCGAGCTGCTCCTGACGACCCGGGACGACGGCAGCGCCTTCTTCGTCCAGGGGTCCCTGCGCCCCGCGGACGAGCAGGCGGTCAAACGCTTCGCCCTGCAGCAAAACATCACGACCCTGCGCAATCGCGTCAATGCCCTGGGCGTGGCCGAACCCATCATCCAGCAGCAAGGCGAGCGGCGCATCCTGGTGCAGCTTCCCGGCGCCCGGGACCCAGGACGGCTCAAGGAACTCCTGGGCGCGACGGCGACCCTGGAGTACCGTCTGGTGGACACCACCCACAGCGTCCAGGACGCGGTGGACGGGCGGGTGCCCGTCACCAGCAAGCTCTACCAGGACCGGGACGGGCGGCCGGTCCTGCTGTTGCGGCGGGTCATCGTCACCGGCGACCAGATCACGGACGCCTCCGCCGGCTTCGACCAGCGTAGCGGGCAGCCGGCCGTCTTTGTGAGCCTGGACGGGCAGGGCGCGCGCCGCATGCGCAACCTGACCACGGAAAACGTGGGCAGGCCCATGGCGGTGGTCTTCATCGAAAACCGTACCCTGACCCGCCTGGTGGACGGCAAGCCGGTCAAGCGCAAGGTCCGAACGGAAGAAGTCATCAGCGTCGCCAACATCCTGGAACCCTTCGGTCGTCGCTTCCAGACCACGGGCCTGGACAGCTCCGACGAGGCCCACAACCTGGCCCTGTTACTGCGCGCCGGCGCCCTGGCCGCCCCCATCGAGATCGTCGAAGAACGCACCATCGGCCCCAGCCTGGGACAGGACAACATCGACCAGGGATTCCGCTCGGTGGTCATCGGCTTCATCCTGGTAGTGCTCTTCATGGCGGCCTACTACCGGATCTTCGGCCTGGTGGCGGACCTGGTGCTGTTCGTCAACCTGGTACTGATCGTCGCCGTGCTCTCCCTGCTCCAGGCGACCCTGACCCTGCCGGGAATCGCCGGCATCGTCCTCACGGTAGGCATGGCGGTAGATGCCAATGTACTCATCTTCGAGCGCATCCGCGAAGAGCTGCGCAACGGCAACTCACCCCAGGCCAGTATCCACGCGGGATACGGGAAGGCCCTCTCCACCATCGTGGACGCCAACATCACCACCCTGATCGCCGCGGTAGTCCTCTTCAGCTTCGGCACCGGACCCATCAAGGGCTTCGCCGTCACCCTCTTCATCGGCATCCTCACCTCCCTGTTCACCGCCATCCTCGGCAGCCGCGCCCTCATCAACCTCATCTACGGCGGCCGGCGCGTAAGCAAACTGGCGATCTGATGTGGATTGCGTTCACTAATGAACGCAAGTCACAATGATCCTGTTCTGAATGTTCACTGCCAAATTCCAATAGGACAGGATGAACAAGATTTTCAGGATTAACAGGATTTCTCTTCGTTTCAATGCGCGTAGGATGGACAGTAGTGGTAAATTTTCAAGTGATCAGGCGTCTCCCTGAGTCACGTCGAACATCACACCAAGACACTGAGCCACAAAGAGAAATAAGGATGAAAAGGGGAGAAATATCGATGTCTGACTTTATTGAAAAATGCCTTGAAGGTAAGGCGCTAAGTACCTCAATACAATTATTTGTAATTCTTAATTCGAGAACAGAATTCTATACTCATTCGACCCGAATGAATCAA
>JAIZWN010000650.1 GCA_020443945.1 Candidatus Thiosymbion ectosymbiont of Robbea hypermnestra
AATCTGTAGGATGGGGCGCGAGACCACGCTAGGCTTTGCCTGTCCTATCATCCTATAGATCACAGCACTACCCAAACTGGATATCTTCGGCAATCAGGCTGATTGGCGTTCGGTGGATCGTTTTGGCTAAGCGTTGAGCAAGCTGACTGTTTTGCTCGATTTTGCCGGCTTGGCGCGGTGTTTCGGTAATAACCAAAAGATCGAAGTCACTCTGATAGCGATAGAGAAGGGTTTCCGGGTCGAGGTCTTCTACCCAGTCACCACGGGCATAACTCCCAAACAAGATAAGCATATCGAGATCGATTTCTTCTCGAATGATCTCGATAGCCCTCTGTAATTCCTGCTGTTTCTGCTCAGGAAGGTGTTCAAGGGAGGTCTTCATTTTCCGTAAGTTCCTTTAGTTGGTCACGCACTTTGATTCCTTTCGGCTATCCCTGTTCCCGGACGAATTTCCATAGATCACCTCGTTAAAATTGGAATGTCTCTTGTTTAATGGTTTGTGTTCTCATTTTGTGCATATCATATTCAAAGACGACGGACTGAGCATACCATCGTCAAATCCATGATTTTCATCCATCGTCTTACAACGAAATCTTTTGACATGCTTAAAACCAACACTTTCCAAAAGAGATTGAAGGGATAACTCATTAAACACAGTATAATGTTTCAAATGTTGATTCGCGTTCGTAATAGGGAAAGCATAAAATGCACTATACAAACAATCAAATGCAATAGGATCAAAATTTTGCTCCCAAAAATGTAAATATTTCCTTGAATTATCTTGAATTTTCTTAATTACAATATCTAAATCCGGAACACCAATGATGAGCTCACCTCCTTCTTTGAGGTATTTATAATATAGTTTCAAGATATATGGAATCTCAGAGGGAAAGAAATGCTCTAATACATGAGAACATCGGATGACATCTACTCTTGAAACCCCTAACACAGTATAGGGTCTAAAGAACTTACCATCCCCTACGATATCAACCCCTGTCTTACGTTCTATATCGAGATTTATCCAGCCTTCAGACTTATTAATTGCACCACCAATATTCACTTTATATACTTGGTCTGTAGATTTTTTCATCACGAACTCCTTGATTTCTTGGGGGAAATGGGGTCAGGTCTTGATGTGTGCCTTCAAGAGTCACGGATCAAGACCTGACCCCATTTCCTTATAAAACTCAACATAAAATTTTACTGGCCCTAGTGGTTTCACTTCGTGAAGGATTGTGGGTTCGACTACTCCGTGTTTATCAGTATCGAGAATGGTAATTTCTTCCACTGGCTCGTTAATCTTGTACTGTAATCTACCTTCCAAAATTACAATCTTTCCCCATACACCTACCTTTGTCTGATGCGCCTTTAATAGCCCCTTCGGGACATTTATCTCATCAAACTCTGGTGTCCTTCTTGTTGGGTTTACGTTGTTAGGTAAGCTTTTCATATTCGTATTGCCCTCCAACAGCTTGGATTAGGTGCCCAATTTCGTATCCAATACGTATCTCATAACAATTCGTCTCGCTTCTCACATGATGCTTCTCCCATAAGTTCGAGTGGGGTTGTCAATATCGGAACAGGCAACCCCAAGAATGTATTAGAGTTGTACCGCCCGAAATACTATTCGGGTATAATAGCTATTTAGGTTTATGATGCAAAAGGGTGTTCAAGCTC
>JAIZWN010000651.1 GCA_020443945.1 Candidatus Thiosymbion ectosymbiont of Robbea hypermnestra
CCGCATGTTTTCATCGGCGAGAATCTGCGTAATCCGCGGATTCAAGCATCACAGATCACAAAACTACAACACTACCGTCTTGGTGTGATGTTCGACGTGACTCAGGGAGACACCTGATCACTTGAAAATTTACCACTGCCGGAAAGATGCCTCGCCAAGATCACAGATGTTCGGAGGCAAAATCCGCCAGCCGCGAGCGTTCGCCGCGGATTAGGGTGATGTGGCCGCTGTGTGTCCAGTCCTTGAAGCGGTCGACCACGTAGGTGAGGCCGGAGCTGGTTTCCGTGAGGTAGGGGGTATCGATCTGGGAGATGTTGCCCAGGCAGACGAGCTTGGTATCGGGCCCGGCGCGGGTGATGAGGGTCTTCATCTGCTTGGCTGTGAGGTTCTGGGCCTCGTCCAGGATGATGTATTTGCGCAAAAAGGTGCGGCCGCGCATGAAGTTGAGGGAGGAGATGCGGATGCGGTTGCGCAGCAGGTCGTTGGTGGCCGCCCGACCCCAGTCTCCGCCCTCCGTTCGGGTGAGTACCTCCAGGTTGTCCATGAGGGCCCCCATCCAGGGGGTCATTTTCTCTTCTTCGGTGCCGGGCAGGAAGCCGATGTCCTCGCCCACCGGTACCGTCACCCGGGTCATGATGATCTCCCGGTAGAGGTTGCGGTCCAGCACCTGGGAGAGACCCGCAGCCAGGGCCAGCAGGGTCTTGCCGGTGCCGGCGGCCCCGAGCAGGGTGACGAAGTCCAGCTCCGGGTCCATGAGCAGGTTGAGCGCGAAATTCTGCTCCCGGTTGCGGGCGGTGATGCCCCATACATGGTGTCTGGACGCGCGGAAATCCTCGACCAGCTCGATGATGGCCTCGGTCGGGGAGCGCTTCTCCCGCACAATGGCCTCGAAGCCCTGGTCCTGTTCGGAATAGAGGCATTGGCTCGGATACCAGTCGGCGATGTCCGGCCCCTGGATCCGGTAGAAGGTGCGACCCGCCTCCTGCCAGGATTCCACGGCCTTGTCGTGGCGGGTCCAGAAGCCTTCCGGCAGCTCCCCGTGGCCCGTGTAGAGCAGGGAGACATCGTCCAGGACCTGGTCGTTGGCGTAGTCTTCCGCGGCAATCCCCAGGACCGCGGCCTTGATCCGCAGGTTGATATCCTTGGAGACGATGACGACGGTGCGGTGCGGATGGATCTTCCGCAGGGCCCGGGCGGTGCCCAGGATGTTGTTGTCGAGATTGCCGCCCGGCAGCGACTCCGGGAGGTCGAGGTCCAGCGGCGCCGTTTGGAAGAACAGGCGTCCCCTAGCCGCGATCACATGGGAGTCGTTGTTGCGGTCGAATGGCGCGATGGGGAGTCCGGCCGCGATCTCCTCCTGGTCGGCGCCGCGCATGAGTTCATCGAGGAAACGACTGACCTGGCGCGCGTTCCGCGCCACCTCCGACAGCCCCTTTTTGCCCTGGTCGAGCTCCTCGAGCACGGCCATGGGCAGATAGATGTCATGTTCGTGGAAACGGAACAGGGCGGTGGGGTCGTGCATCAGCACGTTGGTATCGAGGACGAAGAGGCAGGGTTTGTCGTTGTCGCGTTTGATCATTTTCGATCCCGATAGCGGTTCGGGGTCCCCTCGAAAGGCAGATACCCCGTCGTTTTCCGTCTTGATCGATGATTCGATGCTTCCGGGTCCGGTCGGGTCAGCCCGTCGGCAAGGATCTGGAAGGTCGGCTCGGCACACGGTCCATCCTCCAGGCCGAGCGGGCCTGGGTCCAGAACTCCGCGAGGTCGGCGGGTGGTTCGGGAAAGGGTTTCTGGCCCAGAAAATCCCAGGCCCGCAGCAAGGTCGGAAGCGGCGCGTCGGGGTCGACCGGCGCGGCGGCGTGGGATTTGCCGAGCTTGCGCCCGGCGCCATCGACCACCAGGGGCAAATGGGCATAGGTGGGGACCAAAAGCCGCAAGGCCCGGAACAGATAGAGCTGGCGTGGGGTCGAGGTCAGGAGGTCGGCCCCGCGGACAACCTGGTTGATGCCCTGAAATCCATCGTCCACGACGACGGCGAGTTGATAGGCGTGGATGCCGTCCGCGCGGCGCAGGACGAAGTCGCCCACCTCGCGCGCCAGGTCCTGGTGCAGCTCGCCCTGGATCCGATCCCGGACCAGGAGGTTTCCTTGCTCGGTGCGCAATCGCAATGAGCGGGCCCCCGTTCCCGGCGGCGGACGGCGACGGCAGGTGCCGGGGTAGATGGGGCCATCCACCCCCGGCCGGCCACTCGCGGCGATCTCGCGGCGGCTACAGGCGCAGGGGAAGACCAACCCCGCCTCGCTCAGCCGTTCGATGGCCTGGGCATAGGCCCGGGTGCGGGTGCTTTGCCGGAGGACTTGGCCATCCCACTGGAAGCCGCAGGTCTCGAGGGTGCGCAGGATGGCGTCGGCGGCGCCCGGAACCTCCCGCGGGCGGTCGAGGTCTTCCATGCGCACCAGCCACTTGCCGCCGGCTACTCGGGCGTCGAGGTAGCTGCCGAGGGCGGCGATCAGTGAGCCGAAGTGCAGGGGGCCGGTGGGGGAGGGGGCGAAACGGCCACAATAGACGGCTTTGGCCGCGGTCGTTTCATCGCCAGGCGCCGCGGGTCTTGCCATCTCCGACGGGGGACCTGTTTCCGGTCGGCTCTTCAGCCGTGCTGCTTCTCGCGGATCTCGTCGAGGGTCTTACAGTCGATGCACAGGGTCGCGGTCGGGCGTGCCTCCAGACGGCGCACCCCGATCTCCACCCCGCAGCCTTCGCAGAAGCCGTAGTTCTGATTGTCCAGACGGGTAATGGCCTCATCGATCTTTTTAATCAGCTTGCGTTCCCGGTCGCGGGTTCGCAGCTCGAGGCTGAACTCCGACTCCTGGGTCGCCCGGTCGTTGGGATCGGGGAAGTTGGTCGCCTCATCCTGCATATGATGCACCGTGCGATCGACCTCTTCCATCAGATTCTTCTTCCAGGCCAGGAGGATGCTTCTGAAATGCTCCTCCTGATCCGGGTTCATGTATTCTTCGTCCGCCGCGGCCTCGTATGGCTGTATGCCAAATGCCTTGGCGCCCTGGGTGTCTGCTTCGACCATGCAAGTCCTCCTGAACGGCCTGTCGATGGTTACGATGGTCCGGCGAGTACCCTGAATCGGACGGATACTCGGGTTGCACGGACCGACAACCTCGAATCGCCGTTAAATACCAAATCGGACCCTAGGCGGCAACCGGTTTCTTCCGGAGGGGGTTGGCAGGGCCACCGCAGGATGGTGGTGTTGTAATTTTGTTGTCCCTGGGTATATACACCGAATCCCGGACACAACCAAAGCAAAACAAGTTACGGGTTTGTCGGCACGCGCGTCGCAATCTGCTAATAGGACAGGAGTAACAGGATTATCTTGCCTAACAAGATCCGT
>JAIZWN010000652.1 GCA_020443945.1 Candidatus Thiosymbion ectosymbiont of Robbea hypermnestra
CCGCATGTTTTCATCGGCGAGAATCTGCGTAATCCGCGGATTCAAGCATCACAGATCACAAAACTACAACACTACCGCGGTGTCCTACCGTGTCGCGGGGGGTGGCGTATGCAGCAGATAGCTGTCCATGACCCGCCGGGCGACCGGCGCCGCCACCGCGCCCCCGTGACCGCCGTTTTCCACGATCACCGCCACGGCGATGCGCGGGTCCTCCACGGGCGCGAAGGCCACGAACAGGGCATGGTCGCGCATGCGTTCGGCGACCTCGGATTCGCGGTAACGCGCGTTCTGTTTCACGCTGAAGACCTGTGCGGTGCCCGTCTTGCCTGCAATCCGGTAGGCATCGGTGCGTATGTGTTTGGCCGTACCGCGCGCGCTTGCCACGACCTTCGACATGGCGTCGATGATCCGGTCGAGATTGCGGGACGAGAGCGGAAGCTGGCGGACCCGCGCCGGGAATGGGCGTTCCGTCTCGGCGCCGTCCGCGCCGTCCCCCCCGGCCGCGCGGACGACCCGGGGCCGGATGAAGCGCCCCCGTGCCGCCAGGGCCGCCGTTGCGGCGGCGAGCTGTAAGGGGGTGGCGAGAAAGGTGCCTTGCCCGATCCCCACGATCAGGGTCTCTCCGGGGAACCAGACCTGAGCGCGCGCGCGTTTCTTCCAGGCCCGGGATGGCAGCAATCCCCCGCGCTCACCGGCGACATCGATGCCGGTGCGCGCGCCGAAACCGAATCCGGCCAGAAAGTCATGCAGCCGGTCGATCCCCATGGCGTGGGCCAGCTGATAAAAGTAGACATCGCAGGATTGGACGATGGCCTTCTTCAAGGCGGTACTGCCGTGCCCCCAACGGTTCCAACAGCGATACTTGTGGCGGTGTCCGGGGAGTCGATAGTAGCCGGGACACCATTTGGCATCGCTCGGACTCACGATGCCGGCTTCCAGTCCCCCCAGGGCGATGAAGGGCTTGACCGTGGACCCCGGCGGATAGCGACCGCGCATGGCGCGATTGAACAGGGGCTTGTCGGGTGAGTCGCGCAGGGCCTGGTAATCCGCCGCGCCGATACCGTCCACGAAGAGGTTGGGATTGAAGCCGGGGCGACTCACCAGGGCAAGGACGCCGCCGGTGCGAGGATCGATGGCCACGATGGCGCCGCGGCGCTCGCCGAGGGCGGCGTGGGCAGCCCGTTGCAGGCGGCTGCTGAGATACAGCCGCAAATCCTGCCCCGCCCGCGGTGGCTGTTGCTTAAGCATCCGCAGGATGCGGCCCTTGGCGTTTACCTCCACCTGTTGGAAGCCTACGGTGCCGTGCAGCCGGTCCTCGTGGAATTTTTCTACCCCGCTCTTGCCGATGTGATGGGTTCCGGCGTAGCTCGAGGCATCGAGGCGCTCGAGCTCCCGCTCGTTGATCCTGCCGAGGTAACCCAGCACATGGGCCGTATACTCGCCGAGCGGATAGGTGCGTAGCGGCCGGACCCGGATGGCGACCCCCGGAAAACGGTGCCCGTCGACGGCAAACCGGGCGATTTCCTCCGGTTCCAGGGCGGTGCGGATGGGAATGCCCACGAAGCGCCGCCGCTGCTCGCGCAGGCGCTCGAATCGGAGTAGATCCTGCTCTTCGATGGTGACGAGCTCTCCGAGCCCGGCCAGCGTAGTCTCCAGGTCCGGCGCCTTCTCGGGGATAATCTCCAGAGAATAGGATGGATAATTGTTCGCCAGCAGGACGCCGTCGGCATCGTAAATCAGTCCCCGCGTGGGGGGGAGGGGCATGAGCTGGACCTGGTTGTCGCGGGATCGGGTAGAGAGCTGCGCGTGGCTGCCGATCTGCAGCTGAACCAGCCTTGCCGCCACCATGGCGATGGCCGCGAACACCAGAACGCCGGCAAGCATGGCCCGGTTGGCAAAGAGCCGGCTCTCTCTGGCATGGTCCTTGAGGATCGACTCCACCATCGGCCCGGTGACCCGCTTCTTCAGGTTATGGCGAAACGCCGGCGCAGACCCTGCAACAGGATGAACACCCAAGGCCACAGCAGCATACCGACGAACGTAGGCAGCCAGTACCCGAGGGGCGGCGTGGGCTGCCCCGTGGCCCCCTGCACCCAGAGGAAGAGCAGGCGCTCCACCAGCAACAGCACCCACACGGACAGGGCCTGTTGCGCGGGCGGAAAGGCGCGGATGCGCCGTTGCAGCTTCAGCACCAGATAAATCGGCACGGCGAGGCTCAGGGCATGCTGGCCCAGCAGGGTTTCCGTGGTGACATCCACCGCCAGGCCGGCTCCCCAGGCCCAGAATATGCCCACTCGGGTCGGCAGGGTCAGGGTCCAATAGATCAGGGTCAGCGCCATCCACTGGGGGCGGAGTCCCTCCGTCCCCTCGGGCATGGGCAGAATGGTCAGGACCAGGGCCACGCCGAGGGTGAGCAGGACGATGCCGGACCGGTTGTGTGGGGACCCGCTCACGGTGCTTCCCGGACGTCCTCGCCGGTAGCTCGCGCCATCGAGTCCTCATCCGCCAGGACCGGCGGCAAGGTCCGGACCAACAGAACCTCGCGGCTCTGGTCCGGACGCGCGGCGGGCTCGGCAATGGCGGTGACGAAGGGTTCGCCGGGTTTTTGCTGCACGCTGGTGATCCGCGCCACCGGGTAGCCGGGCGGGAAGCGGCCACCCAGCCCGGATGTCGTCAACAGATCCCCGGCCCGCACGTCGACGTTCCTCGGTATGTGGGACAACTCCAGGCGATTGCTGGACCCCGTACCCTGGGCCACGGCGTGCAATCCGTTGCGCTCGATCCGCACCGGCAGCCCATGGCTGGCGTCGGTAATCAAAAGGACGGTAGCGGACAGGGGGCCGACCCGTATCACCTGGCCGATGACGGCATCGGCGTCGAGGACGGGTTGGCCGATGAAGACCCCGGAGGAAACGCCCCGGTCGATCACGACCCGCCGTCGGTAGGGCGCCAGCTCGACCGCCATGCGCTCGGCGACCAGCACCCGCTCGCCAATCCGCAACGAGGAGCCCAGCAGGGCTCGCAGACGCAGGTTCTCCGCCTCCAGCGCCACTGTCTGCTGCAACCGCGCCCTGAGCTTCAGGTTCTCCTCGCGCAGGGAGCGATTGTCCCGGCGCAACGCCTCCTCTCCGGTCAGGCGCTCCGGGATTATCCTTGAGGCATCGACCAGAAAATCGGCTGCATGGTGCACCGGAGAGGCGAGGATGGAAAGCGTGGAGTCCAGCAGGTCGAAGCGCCGGTAGCGGTAATCCGCCACGATCAACCCGATGGCGAGCAGCACCGCCGCCAGAAGACGGAGAGAAGGCGGAGGGCCGTGTACGAACAGGGAATCGATGGGCGACTACCGAATGGAAATGCGGTCAAGGCACGGGCAGGCCCGTGCCGGGATATAGCGAGCCGACCCGCGGCCGGTTATTCGACTTACTCGACCACGGTGAACAAATCCAGACCGCTGGGCTTGTCGACCATCTCCAGGGCGCGTCCGCCGCCGCGGGCGACGCAGGTCAGGGGATCGTCGGCCACCACCACCGACAGCCCCGTCTCCTCTTCCAGCAGGCGATCGATGTGGGCCAGCAAGGCGCCGCCGCCGGTAATGACGATACCCCGTTCGGCAACATCGGCGGCAAGCTCCGGCGGCGTCTGCTCCAAGGCGATTTTCACCGTTCCGCAGATACCCGCCAGGGGTTCCTGCAGGGCCTCGAGTACATCGTTGCTGTTCAGGGTAAAGCTGCGGGGAACGCCCTCGGCCATATAGCGGCCCCTGAATTCGACCTCCCGCACCTCGTTGCCGGAATCGGGATACGCGGAGCCGATCTTATGCTTGATGTACTCGGCGGTGGCCTCGCCGATCAGGGCGCCGTGGCGTCGGCGCACATAGGCGATGATGGCCTCGTTGAAGCGGTCACCGCCGATGCGCACCGAATTCGAATAGACGATGCCGTTGAGCGAGAGGATCGCCACCTCCGAGGTGCCGCCTCCGATGTCCAGCACCATGGAGCCGCGCGCCTCCTCCACGGGCAATCCCGCGCCGATGGCCGCGGCCATGGGCTCCTCGATCAAAAACACCTCACGGGCGCCGGCGCCGGCGGCGGACTCCTTGATGGCCCGGCGCTCCACCTGCGTGGAGCCGCAGGGAACGCAAATCAGCACCCGCGGGCTGGGCCGGATCAACCGACTCTCGTGGACCTTGTGGATAAAGTACTGCAGCATCTTCTCCGTGACTGTAAAGTCGGCGATGACGCCATCCATCAAGGGCCTGACGGCCATAATGTTCTTCGGGGTGCGGCCGAGCATCTGCTTGGCCTCGGTGCCGACCGCCGCAACGGACTTGGGCCCTCCTCCCCCTTGCTGCCGGATCGCCACGACCGACGGCTCATTGAGCACGATTCCCTGGCCGCGGATATAAATGAGCGTGTTGGCGGTTCCAAGATCGATGGACAGATCGTTGGAAAATACCCCTCGAATGCGTCGGAGAAACATCAAAAAGTCACCTTGGGCGGAAAAGCGGGAATCCCTGCGGACTTCCCGCGGAGTTTATAAGCCTTACCCGGCGTGCCGTTCCCATGACGCAACACGAGAGCCCGACCCCCGGTCCATTTTTTACGGCAGATGAGGTTTGCAACCCCCGCCGCGGAAATCCTCGACCCATACGGCCGCACCCGCGGTTGCGACCTTGCTCCCTCGACGGCCTACCCGCCACACCCGGATTTCCTGAAACCCGACACACCGTAGCGCGTGGACAGGCCCTCATGAGCCCGCGTCAAATTCAACGAATGGGGGCCTTGAAAGATTGCATCCCGGCAAATTTCCAAGACGCGAAGCGAAAACACAGATTCCGCTTCGCTTCCTTATTTCAGGCACTGACGCACCTGAAAAATAGCAGGGTATCCCCGCCCTGCACGGGCATCTTGAGTTTTTCAAGGGGTACTAATCTAGCAATACGGCACCGGATGGGCAAGATTGGGTTTGTGAATTGCCAACCCGGATCAGTACCGTCCCCTTCGTCCAAGACTTAAGAGACTGTCCGAAGGCGCCCTGAAAAGGCGGCCTCTCAATCCGCGCCCAGCAGGTCGGCGAGTGCGGCCTCGTCCACCAGGGTGACGCCGAGCTCTTTTGCCTTGGCTAGCTTGGAGCCGGGATCCGCGCCGGCGATCAGGTAGTCCGTCCGCTTAGAAACACTGCCGGTCACCTTGGCGCCGCGCGCCTGCAAGGCCGCCTTGATGTGGTCTCGGGGACGGCTCAGGGCGCCGGTGATGACGACCGTCTTGCCGGTCAGGGGCAACGGGTTGGATTCCAATGAGTCGGGTTCCGCAGCGGGGGCCCTGGGGGTCTCCCAGTGAACGCCGGCGCGTAACAGCCGCCGGATCACGATCCGGTTGCGGCGCTCGGCGAGGAAGCCGACGATCCGCTCGGCAACCGCCACCCCGACGCCGGGCACCCGGCTCTTCGTCCGGTTCTCCAGGGCTTGTACCCCCGCTCGGCGCAGCCGGTCGAGGGTGCCGAAGTGGTCGGCCAGTGCCTCGGCGATTCTGGCGCTGACGCCGGGGATCCTTTGCGCGACCAGCCAGTCGGCAAGCGCGCCTTCACAGGTAAGCCCGGGATTGCGGTCGAGGAAATCGCGGATGGCCCGCGCGGTCTTGGGGCCGACGCCTTTCACCCCCCGTTGCGACACCAGGTCTTCGACCCGCCGGAGCCTTCTCAGCGATTTCCAGTCCGGGAAGGCGTCCGCCAGGACCTGGGCGGTGGCCTCGCCGACTTCTCGGATGCCCAGGGCGAAAATGAACCGGGCCAGGGTGGTGGATTTGCTGTTCTCGATGGCCGCGAGCAGATTGTCCACCGACTTTTCGCCCATGCGCTCGAGGGCCACCAATTGTCCGCGCCGGCCGGGCTCGATCAGGCCGTGGATGTCGGCGGGGTCGGCGAGGATTGCCTTGTCCACCAGCTGCTCGATGAGCTCCTCCCCAAGCCCCTCGATGTCCATGGCCCGCCGGGCGGCGAAGTGCCGAATCGCCTCCTTGCGCTGGGCCGGACAGTAGAGACCGCCGGTGCAGCGGGCGACGGCCTCCCCGACGGGCTTGACCACCTCTGAGCCGCACTCCGGGCAGGTCGCCGGAAGCGCGACCGGCCGGGTGTCCGCGGGTCGGCGCTCGGGCAGGGCGCGCACCACCTCCGGGATAACATCCCCGGCCCGGCGAATGAAGACGGTATCCCCGGCCCGGATGTCCTTGCGCCGGACCTCGTCCAGGTTGTGCAGGGTGGCGTTGGAGACGGTGGCGCCGCCCACGAAGACGGGGTTCAACCGGGCCATGGGGGTCACCGCGCCGGTGCGCCCGACGCTGAATTCCACCGCCTCGACGGTGGTGAGCGCCTCCTGGGCGGGGAACTTATAGGCGATGGCCCAGCGCGGTGCGCGAGAGACAAAGCCCAGGGTCTCCTGAGCGGCCAGGGAGTCGACCTTGAACACCACGCCGTCGATGTCGTAGTCGAAATGGTCGCGCCTGGTCTCGATCTCCTCGTGGTAGGCGAGGCAGGCGTCGATACCGTCCAGGACCCGGAGCTCCGGGGAGGTCCGCAGCCCCCAGTCGTTCAGCAGCGCCAGACATTGGCTCAGGGTCGGCGCCGGGGCGCCCCCTTCCACCGCGCCCAGGCCGTAACAGAGCATGGTCAGGGGCCTTTGGGCCGTGATGCCGGGGTCGAGCTGGCGCAGACTGCCGGCGGCGGCGTTGCGGGGATTGGCAAAGGTCTTGCCGCCTTCCTTCCGGGCCTGGGCGTTGATGGCCGCAAAGCCGGTCTTGGGCAGAAAGACCTCGCCCCGCACCTCCAGCCGCGGCGGCCAATCCGCGCCCCGCAGTCGCAGTCGCAGGGGCACGGAGCGGATGGTGCGGACCTGCGCCGTTACATCCTCGCCCCGGCGCCCGTCGCCACGGGTGGCCGCCCGGTGCAGCCGGCCCGCGACGAAGGTCAGGCCGATGGCCAGGCCGTCCAGCTTGGGCTCGGCCAGGTAGCGGATGCGCTCCCGCCCGAGCCGCTCGCGCACCCGGCGGTCGAAGGCCCGCATCTCGGCGGCGTCGAAGGCGTTCTCCAGGGAGAGCATGGGGACCCGGTGCTCCACCTCGGAGAAACCCGCCAGGGGTTCGGCGCCTACGCGACGGGTCGGGGACTCGGGGGTTATCAGCTCCGGGAATCGGGCCTCCAGGTCCTGGAGCGCGCGCCACAAACGGTCGTACTCGGCGTCCGGGAGCTCCGGGTCGTCGAGAACGTAATAGCGGTAGTTGTGGTATTCGATCTCCCGCCGTAGCGCCTCGGTTCGGAAACGCGCGGCTGCCGGAACGCTCATTCCGTAAGTCGCCAGGCCAGCAGCTCATTGACCCGATCCCGCATACGCTCCTCCGCCTCGGGCGTGAGCAGATCCCTGGTCTCGTCGCGGATCTGCGCCCTGAGCTGGGTAGCCAGACAACGCGCCGTCGTGAGCATCGCCTCCAACCGGGAGAGATCATTGGCGGTGCCCTCCACCTCGGCGAACAGGGTCAAACCGGGCGACTCGAACCCGGCCATGGCGCCGAAGGGAAAGATTCCGGGCTTGACCATGTTAGCCACGCAGAACAGGGAATTTTCGTGGGACTCGGGATCGAAGTAACGGTGGAAGACCCCCTGCTCGCCGGGCTCGATGCCACAGCGCTCGGCCGCCTGCACAATGGCCTCGCCGGTAAACACCCCGCTCCGCGGAGTGATATGCAGCGACAGAACCAAAGGGGTTTCGGGACGCATCGGCCCACGCTCGGCTTCCCCCGGCTGGTCCGACTTGCGTGGCGAGCCGGCGCCCTCCTGGGAGCCCTTTCCCGTGGTCGCGCCCTCAGGCTCGTCGCCCCAGGGACCCAGCCGAGGCTCGCGCTTGCGCGCCTTCGGCTCATCGTCCTCCAGGAACCTATCCGCGCGAGAACGGGCCCGGCGCCGCTCCCAGCCGTAGAGTCCGACCAGAAACAGACCGCCGGCGACGATCAACAGTAAACGAAGGGTATCGGCATCCATTCGGAAACTCTCGGACTTGGATCTGAGCACAGGGTAAATCAGTATACTCTCACAACCGGACCGCAATCACCGTATGCGACTCCGCGTAATCCGCGGATTCAAGCATCACGGATCACAAAACCACAAGACTACCACCTTACGTATCTCGGTCTGGATGGTTGAGGTATAGTATCCAGCCTTTTGCCTTCCATGAGGCCATTTTTCGAACATTTCGCGGGCCGAAAAGACGGCAAAACAATGCGGCTCAATTCTCCGGGGAAAAACCTCTATGTTCAAGATAACGGCGGCCGCCGCCGAGCAGATTCTCAGTGCGGCCAGGCAGGGTGGAACGGAAGGGTTGTCGCTACGCCTTGCGGCCCACCAGAAACCGGACGGCTCCATCGACTATCGCATGGGCTTCGACGACGCAACCGATGAGGATATTCGTACCTCGTCGGAAGGGGTGGAGATCGTCATGGCCCCCGAGTACGTACCCCTGTTGGTCGAGGCGACCATGGATTTCGTGGAAATCGAGCCGGGGCAGTTCCACTTCATCTTCCTCAATCCCAAGGACGCCAACTACAGTCCGCCCGCTGCAACCTGAACAGGGCCCGTAGCGAGCTCGAATCGATAGAGGGGTTCGGTTCCTCACACCTGGGCCCACATCCGCAGCAGATTCGCGTAGGAGCGGTTCAGGTAGCCCGTAGTCTTCTCCTGCGGCGCCTCCCTCAACAGCTTCTCCCGCGTCAGGTTGAGCTCATAGAGCAGCTCCCGTTGCGCGGGGTCATGCACATAACTCTGGACCCAGGTCACGGCCACCAGGCGCTCGCCCCGGGTCACGGGGGTGACCTGGTGCAGACTCGAAGCGGGATAGATCACCGCATCCCCGGCCGGGAGCTTGAATCTCTGTTCGCCGAACGGGGTCTCTACCGCCAGCTCGCCCCCGGCGTAGGTCTCCGGCCGATTGAGAAAGATCGTCATCGCGACATCCGTGCGAAAACGCAGCCCGGTACTGCCCATGATGGGATCGTCCACATGCTCGCCGTAGCTCATGCCGGGTCGATAACGGGCGAAGATGGGGTCCGCCACCCGATGGGGTAAAACGGCGAAGCGGAAGGTCTCGTTGTGGCCGAGACTCGCCGTGAGAATGCGGACCGGCAGCTTCATGCGCGCGGGATCCGCCTGCATTTCCAGGTTGTTCTTGACCCGGGCGGCGGCAAAGCCGGCGGTAAGCTTCCCGTCGACAAAGGGCAGCTCGGCGAGGACCTGGTGGAGCTTATTCAGCTGGGCCTGACCGAGCAGGCCGGGAATGGTCAATAGCATGGTCAATCTTCCGTTCGGGCTGGATGCCTCTGCCTGGCACCCCGTTTCACCTTATTTTACATCCTCTTAAGCCCCCCAAACGCGCCCGGGCAAGGCACCGTGTGCACTCTCTTACCAAGTGTTGTCACGCTGCCTGGGCGCGTTTGGGGGCTCCCTGCGGGCGCGGCGAGAAACGGCCATCTGCCTCGTTGCGCGAGCTCGAAAGACAGGACTGGCGATTCCTGCGCTCACGCGCCTCGCATCCGGCCGCTTCTCGCCGCGCTGAAAGTGTAAAATAGGGTGAGACAGGGTACTAGGGGACGTTCTCAATTCTCACACAAAGACACCAAGCCACAAAGGGATCGCGGATCATGGGTAAGGTGCCCGTTGGCCGTCATTCCGGCAGGGATTGCCGGAACCTGCCGGTGCCAGGGATGGCCAGTCACCGGAACCTGTGAG
>JAIZWN010000653.1 GCA_020443945.1 Candidatus Thiosymbion ectosymbiont of Robbea hypermnestra
GACGGTGCGGTGGCACCGGCAACGCCAAGAGCCGTCCGAGACCACGGCAGAATTCTTCGTGGCTTGGTGGCTTGGTGGCTTGGTGTGAGAACACCGCGTCGGCGTGACCCACCGACAAGTGTATGGGTTTGCTGTATTTGATTTTCGGGGGATTCGGTTAATTGAGAACGCCCCCTAGGTAATTTGCGGGATTTTTGGGGCGCATCGAGACCACGGGGTTCGATTTCAACCCTTGACAAGACCGTCCGCCGGTATTATTGTGCACCGCAGCAATTGCTGCACCGCAGCAATTGCGGGGAAGCCCGATCTTTTTTGACCAACGGAGATACGCTATGACCGCAGATACCACAGATACCAAGCTCGAAGCCGTCAAAGAGGTGGCCAACAAGGCCATGGAAAACCTGACCAAGCTCGCCGACCTCAACCTGGAGACCTTCGACAAGGTCACTTCCAACCAAAAAGCGGCCATGGATCTCTTCATGGAGCGCAGCAAGCGCCAGGTGGAGCTGGCCAAGAAGGCCAAGGGTTTCGATGAATTCGTCAAGGGACAGGCCGAGCTGGCCAAGGAAACCAGCGAGCTCATGCTCGAGGAATCCCAAAAGAGCGTGCAGTTCCTCAACGAGATGCGCGACGCATATGCCACCCTTTTCAAGGATGAGATCAGCAAGTTCACCAACAAGTTCAACACCTGAAACATTCTCGAACCCGTCCGGGAACCGCATCGGCTCCTGGACGGTAGCTCCCGCGACCCGGCAGCCGCCGGGTTTTTTTATGGCCGGGCGCGCCGATAGGCCAGCACCAGCAAGAGGGTTCCGAGCAAGATCATCGGCAGGGTCAGGAGTTGGCCCATGGTGAGCCGGTCGAAGGCGAGATAGCCGAGATGGGCGTCCGGCAGGCGGACGAATTCCACCCCGAAACGGAAGGTCCCGTATCCCAGCAGAAACAGGCCCGTGACGGCCATGGTCGGCCGCGGTCTGGCGGAAAAGAGCCACAGGATCAGGAACAGGGCAAGGCCCTCCAGTGCGGCCTCGTAGAGCTGGGAGGCATGCAGCGGCGGGCTCCACCGGGCGCCCGGCGCCAGTCCCTCGCAGTAGGCGCCGAATTTCTCGCAGGGAAGCCGCATGCCCCAGGGGAGGTTGGTCGGGTATCCCCAGAGCTCGCCGTTGATGAAGTTGCCGATCCGCCCGGCGAACAGGCCCGGAGGCACTAGGGGGGCGGCGAAATCCAGGGTCCGCCAAAGGCCCAAGCCATGGTGGCGGCCAAATAGCCACAAGGCGATCGCCACCCCGATCATGCCGCCGTGGAAGGACATGCCGCCCTCCCAGATCCGCAGGATTATCCAGGGGTCGGCAAGCGTCTGCTCGAAGCCGTAGAAGAGCATGTATCCCAGACGGCCGCCCAGGATGGTCCCGAGAACGCCGTAGAAGAGCCCGTCGTCCACCATGCGGGCGGTCCACCCGGAGCCGGGGCGGGCGGCGCGATAACGACCGAGCGCCCAGGCGGCCGAGAAGGCCAGCAGATACATGATCCCGTACCAGTGGATCCGAAGCGGCCCCAGGGACAGGGCGACGGGGTCGATGTGCGGATAATCGAGCATTCGGAGTTACCGGGCGCGCGGCGCTCCTTCCCGGTCAGGGTAGGATCCTGATGGGCGTGCCGTACCGGACCAGCCGCCAGATCTCGTCCATTTCGTGGTTCCGGACGGCGATGCAGCCGTTGGTCCAGTCCCGGTTCAGGTATCTTTCCCTGAACCTGGCGGAACGGACCTTCGGCTCGCCGTGGATCATAATCATTCCGCCCGGGTCCTTGCCCATGGCGCGGGCGCGTCGAATATCCCGCGCATTGGGGTAGGAGATATGGATGGACCTATGGAACCGGCTGTTGGGGTTGCGCCAATCGAGGATATAGTCGCCTTCCGGCGTGCGCTCGTCGCCTTCCTGCCTTTTGTGGCCCCGCGGCCACTCGCCGAGCGCGATACGGTATTCGTGCAGCACCTCGCCATCCTGGAGGAGCGCCATCCGGCGTTGTGATTTCCAGACCATCACCTGATCGACCCAAGGCTGTTGGGGCTTGCCGGCGCAGCCGGCGAGCGTCAGCAGGGCCACCACCGCGACGAGGGCAAGGGCCACGGAGGGCCAGCGGCGGACGGCGGCCAGGCGATATCCGGGCGGGGCGGGAGTCCCGGCCGGCGGCGAGGCCGTTCCGCCATGCCGTGGTGTCCGCTCCCTTTGGGCTCGGATGCGGATCGGAAGACGGGGAAGAATCGGAATGTGAGGAATCGGAGGCATCTTTTCGACTATCCGGCCAGATATGATTTCAATCGATACCGCTGGTCCTCACGCGGGAGCGTGTGGGCCAGTCGGTGACTTGGTGGTTGGTGGCCAGCAATCGGTGACCACCGGCCACCGACCACTTGCGTACCGACAAGGCGCGGCGTGGGGTCAGGGCTCGATGCGCGTCCCCAAGACCTCCAGGAATTTGCGGAGCCACTCCGGATGGGCCGGCCAGCCCGGCGCCGTTACCAGATTGCCGTCCACATAGGCGTTGGAGAAGGTCTCGTTGATCTCGCACCAACGGCCGCCGGCCTGCTCGACATCGGGCTTGAGCGCCGGGTAGGCGGTGATGTTTCTGCCCTCCAGCACACCCGCGGCGACCAGTATCTGCTGGCCGTGGCAGACGGCGGCGATGGGCTTGTCCGCCGCGGCGAATTGACGCACGATTTCGATCAGGCGTTCGTTGAGCCGCAGGTATTCCGGGGCGCGTCCGCCGGGGATGACCAAGGCGTCATAGTCGGCGGGATCGGTGGTCGCGAAGTCGGCGTTGACGGTAAAGTTGTGGCCGGGTTTCTCGCTGTAGGTCTGATCGCCATCGAAGTCGTGCACCGCCGTGCGCACGCTGTCGCCGGGCCTTTTGTCGGGACAGATGGCGTGGACCTCATGGCCTACCATCTGGAGCGCCTGGAAGGGCACCATGACCTCGTAGTCCTCTACGAAGTCGCCTACCGGCATCAGGATTCGTTTAACAGCCATCGGCCTGTCTCCTCGGGGTGTGATGAGTTGGAATCGACGCGGGCGCAACTATAGCCAATCCGGTGGTCTGTTCGCCAGCCGAATCGATTACGCGGGCGGTCCGCGTAGCGGACCCCACGCCGAATACCCGATTGTCGCTGGGCGCGTCCTTATCCTTGTCGATTCCATGATGCGAGCGCATAACGTACCAGTGTGTCCGGTTATGTGCTTTACTATGTCGATCTTGTTCTATGCGTTGCGGAGGAGCCCGATGGAAAGCATTACCGTAAACAGGTTCCAGGACAACCTGAAAGGCCTTCTGGAACAGGTGGTCAGCAAGCACTTGCCACTCCGGGTGACCCGCGGCGGCGACACCGACCTTGTAGTGGTCAACGCGGAGGACTGGGAGCGAGACCAGGAGACCCTCTATGTGCTCCAGAATACCAGCCTGATGCGCCAGATTGCCGAATCCAATGTCACCCACACCGCGGGCACCGGATACCTCCCCACCAGGAACCAGGTAGATGAGATCCTTGGTGTTTGAAGGTAACACCTGGCTGGTTTACGAGGAGCTTCGACAACGCGATAAGCGGCTGCACAAAAATCTCTGCGCGATTCTCAAAGAGATGTTGCGCAACGACCCCACAACGGGATTGGGCAAGCCCGAAGTCCTGCGCCATGATCTGGCGGGCTTCTGGTCCAGACGACTCAGCCAGAAAGACAGGTTGGTTTACAAGTTCGACGAGACTCATCTCTACCTGTTTGCAATCGGCGGCCACTACGACCGGTTTCGGCCTGGCCGGTAAGGCCGTGAAAGAGGAGACGAGGGACAAGCGCCACGCACCGCAACGGGGCCGCGGCGCCGTCTCCAACCCGGACAGCCGCTACGCGGACCAGCGGCGCGAGGCGGTCGACGACGGCTGGTACGCAAAAGCACCGGGGCCTGTGCGCACCGAGCTCGCGGTGGATGCCAGCCGCACGGTCATCAGCCGGAATCGGTCCCCGGATCTTCCCTTCGATCGTTCCCTCAATCCCTACCGCGGTTGCGAGCACGGCTGTATCTATTGCTATGCGCGCCCGACCCACGCCTGGCTCGGGCTGTCGCCGGGCCTGGATTTCGAGCGCCGGCTCTTCTACAAGCCCGCCGCCGCCGAGCAATTGCGGCGGGAGCTGGCCCGGCCCGGTTACCGCCCGGCGACCCTGGTGCTCGGCGCCAATACGGACCCCTATCAGCCGATTGAGCGCCGACTCCGGATTACTCGCCAGGTACTGACGGTGCTCCGGGATTGTCGCCACCCGGTGGCGGTGACCACCAAATCCGCCCTTATCCTGCGGGATCTGGACCTGCTCGGCGCCATGGCCGCGGATGGCTGCGTGGCGGTGCAGTTCTCCATTACCACCCTGGACGCCGGGCTCGCCCGGCGGCTCGAGCCGCGCGCGGCGTCGCCGCAACGCAGATTGGAGGTGATGCGCGCCCTGGCGCGGGCCGGGATTTCGGTCGGCGTGCTAGTCTCGCCCCTGATTCCCGGCCTGACGGACCAGGAGCTGGAGCGGATTCTGGAGGCGGCGGCGCGGGCCGGGGCATCACGCGCCGAAAGCCTCCTGCTCCGTCTGCCCCTGGAAGTCGAGGGGCTATTCACGGACTGGCTGCGGGTCCATTGCCCCGAGCGGGCCGGGAAGGTCCTGAGTCTGATCCGCCAGTGTCGCGGGGGCCGGCTCGACGACCCGCGCTTCGGCACCCGGTTTACCGGCGCGGGACCCGTAGCCGATCTGCTGCGGCAGCGCTTCGAGCTGGCCGCCGGGCGGCTCGGTCTGATGCGACGGGGTGCGGGCTGGGAGCCGGATGCCAGCCGCTTCCGGGCACCCGGACCGGCAGGCGCCCAGCGTTCCCTGTTCGACCACGAAACCGAGTGCTAAGCAAGCGGGGTGTCGGTGTCCGATGTCATCTAGTACCCCATTTCACCTTATTTTTCACCCTCAGAGCCCTCCCAACCGCGCCCAGGCAAGAGGAGAGAACCGAGCGAGAGAGCAACGCCACGCCTGGCCTTGGCGCGGTTGGGGGGCTCCCTTCGGACGCAACGAGAAGCGACCATCCGCTTCGTTGCGCGAGCTTGCAATAGGGGTAGCTATTCCTGCGCTCACGCGCCTCGCGGCT
>JAIZWN010000654.1 GCA_020443945.1 Candidatus Thiosymbion ectosymbiont of Robbea hypermnestra
AAATCTGTAGGATGGGGCGCGAGACCACGCTAGGCTTTGCCTGTCCTATCATCCTATAGATCACAGCACTACCCAAATCTGAAGCATTTGAAGGGCTCGAAGGTAAAGAGGAGAGACGGTCTGCAGACTGACGGCAGTGCGAGCTATTTGCAGCGCTTGCTGGATAACTGATAGCGGGTGTTTTTCCCAGGCGGCGAGAACCTGAAATTCACTAGTCACATTCTATCTGGAGGAATCGATATGTACCGTGAAGAGTTCATTCAACTGGCAGGCGGAGCCTATGGCTCAAACGAGGATTACGAGGACTGGAGTGGTCGGGACAAGTACGACAATTTCTGGGCTTTCTTTCTGGATCGGGACTTTGGCTGGGTGGGTTCGGTCTACGCGAATGTACCAATTGAGAATCTCTACCGCCATGGACACAGCATTGAACACGTCATTCCCAAGTCCGTATTGGAGACCCAGTTAAAAAACCGGGGCCGGTCCCGTTCCGTCATCAAGGGCGCGCGGACCAATCCTTTCAACCTGCTTGCTGCAGGAGCTCGCCTGAATTCCACTCGTTCGAGCTTTGAGTTCGATACGGAGGGGGACCAGCCCGTCCGTCCCGGTCGTATTCCGATCAATCCCAACGCTGTTGGCACAACAGGCCTGGATGTAGAACGGGAATGGGTGATTCCAAGCCGCTCCCGTGGGGATGTGGCCAGATGCGTGCTTTACATGATCCTCGTATATGAACTCGACGGACTGTATGAGGAGGACTTGGCCGTGTTACGACGCTGGGCCTGGGTGGACGAGCCCTCGGCGTGGGAGCTGGCCTATAACGAATGGGTTTCTGGTCGTCTCGGCATACGCAACCCGTTGATTACGGGCGACATTGAGCGCCTAAAGGAAATGCTGCAGGATGACAGCCTCTTCAATGTGGCCCTATTGCCAGCACCACCCATGCCGGAACGCGCAGACACACCTCGGTCTGGTGGTCTGGAGAACGGATACGCTCTGCTGATCGGCAGGGTCGAAGACACCTGGCGCGGCATGGTCGGTGCACCCCACATGATGCTACGGGTTGGCACGGGGCTGCATTCCTGGCGAGTAGCCATCAATGTACGCTCAAAGCACAATCAGTCTGTGGATCCGGATCCGAATTTCCCCGGAAACGACCTTCTGGTGCATGTGGATGAGAACTGGCAGCACCCGTTGGCAGACCAGCTTAGAGACAAATTTCCCCAACCCGGCTTGCACTTCCTGTCTCATAGCGGCGAGTCCGGGGCTCTGGATTACATCAGGGGTAACCTCTTCGCGCCGCAGGACATGGAAATCATCCCTTCCGATGTACCTGGTGCGGACAATGATCTCTTCGAGCGGCTGGAAGACATCCTGAAAAGAGCTAGGGCGCGGAGTGCGCTGGTGTATTTGTTTGGTGAGCCCTTCGCCGACGGGCGTGGCCTGCATCAGGTGCACATGAATCAGGGCAGTGTGATTGACGACTACAAAGAGACGGACGGCGTCTGGCAGGACGGTGGTCTGTTGATTCACTTTCAAGATGTCGATCGCTGGACCGCTGTGTTCATGGCTTTTCAATCCCAGTGTTGGCACACAGACGACCAGACCGGCGCGGCCAACGAAGACAATCGCTGTTCCCGCTTCAGCGAGGGTGAAGACGATCAGGCTGCCCCGGTACCGGGCGTGTCTGAAGGCGCGTTGGTGCGCATCGTATCCGCCATGGTCAATCCAAGAGGGTCAGAGGTAGGTGCGGAATCCGTCACATTGATCAACCTGGGTGAAGACACCGTCAACCTGGAGGGCTGGGTTCTGATGGATCGCCAAAAGCGCACAGAGCCACTGACTGGACAGTTGGCAGCCAACGAAGCCCGAACCTTCGTCCTGACAGGTAACGACGCACGCCTAGGTAATAAGGGAGGCCTGATCTCACTGCTGGATAAGCAGAGCCTCAAAGTGCATGGCGTAAGTTACACAAGACAGCAGGGGCGGAAAGAAGGTGTACCGGTAGTGTTTCTGAACTAGTCGTGCGAGACAGGTATCGACGATGACTTGCCAAGAGATTGGGGGGCACAGAGATAGGAAAACGGGGACAGACCCTGAGGTATCCCCACAAAATCCGCCCTCGGCGTCAGTCGGCCAGGAGGGCATCATGCGCATCGGCGACCCATTCATCCGGTGGCCCGATCACACCGACCAACTCCTGGAGTACCTCACGGCAACTGTCCAGCACCACCAGTAGCCGTGCGAGGAACCGTCGCGAGTAGACACGGCGTTTGCCGTTGCCAGGGTGTAGCCAGCGTTCGAGGCCGCCACGTTCTGCGACGGTGCCGAGCAGCCACAGCACAAAAACGGCGAGCGAAGCGATCAGTACCAGCACCGTGAAGCGCCCGGCGGTGCGTGAGCGACTGCATTCGAGTCCTTCACCGAAGTGCTGGCTCTTCATGTCGCGGAAGCTCTCCTCAATCTGCATGCGCTGGCGATACAAGCGGACCAGCTTCTTCGCCGACAGCGCAGCAAGCTGGGTGCTGGTCACCAACCGCCAGGGTTCTTTGGCGGCGCGGGCACGGTGGGTACTGGCTTTGGCGCGCGAACGCTTACCGAAGACGGTGTTGCCACGCCGCCCTTGGTTCACCAAGCGCACCAACACGAAGCGCGCCCGCAGTGGATTGGCGTACCCACGCGCCCTCACCAAACGCCGTCGGTGTCGCCGTGGCGCGCTTAAAGAGCGTCTGGCAACTCACCCAACCGTGATTCAAACGCACGTAGTCGCGTCCACGTACCCGCCCCACCCAGCGCCAGCCCAGGCGTTCAACCTC
>JAIZWN010000655.1 GCA_020443945.1 Candidatus Thiosymbion ectosymbiont of Robbea hypermnestra
AGCGCGGTAGGATGGGTAGAGGCGCGCCAATGAGCTTTGGGTAGGCCAATCATCTTAACCGCGCCGAAACCCATCACCCACAGCAACCTTTAATGATAGATTTCTACGACGGAAAAAATAACCGGTTATCGGCGCTGGCGAGTTCCCGTTTGAACTAAGGTATTGATAACAGTAGTATGACCGGATGAAAAAGAATCTTGATCATTTGCCAGCATCCCGGCAGGACAATCTAGCCCATATTGTCGCTGTCCTCCGTGATGAGTTTGAACAAGTCACAGGATTTGCTACTGGCAAGAAAAAGTACGGCAGGATATTAAAAATCATCCTATTCGGTAGTCATGCCACGGGAAAATGGGTCAATGATCCGGCTCATAGTTATGTTAGCGATTATGACATTCTCGTTATTGTCAACCAAAGAGAATTAGTTGAAGAGTATAAAATCTGGCATACCGCAGAAGATCGTATTGCTTTACGAGTGCGCCAACCCTTAAATATATTGGTCCACACACTGGAAGAAGTAAACGATGCTTTAGTCAAGGGACAATATTTCTTTACTGACATAAAGCGAGAAGGAATTATTTTATATGAAACCGACAAACGTGAATTGGCAGAAGCAGGCAACCTGACCCCTGAAGAGTATAAAACCATTGCAGAGAAGCATTATAAGCAGTGGTTTGAAAGTGCAAAAGGATTTTATAGGTTTTACGAGGTTGGAGTTGAGGAAAATAATTTAAAAGGGGCAGCCTTTCAATTACACCAAGCAGCTGAACATCTCTACGCATGTTTACTGTTGGTTTTAACCAACTACAAACCATATACGCATAACTTAAAACAGCTTAATTCACTGGCTATTTCACAAGATGAACGCGTTGCCGAGGTGTTCCCACAAGAAAGCAAGGTTCATCGTCGTCGTTTTCAGTTGTTAAAGAATGCGTATGTTGATGCACGTTATTCGGAGCATTATAAAATCACCCAAGACGAACTTGTATGGCTAGCTGAACGTGTGAGTATTTTACAGCAGTTGACAGAAAATTTGTGTAAAGCGCGGTAGGATGGGTAGAGGCGCGCCAATGAGCTTTGGGTAGGCCAATCATCTTAACCGCGCCGAAACCCATC
>JAIZWN010000656.1 GCA_020443945.1 Candidatus Thiosymbion ectosymbiont of Robbea hypermnestra
AGCGCGGTAGGATGGGTAGAGGCGCGCCAATGAGCTTTGGGTAGGCCAATCATCTTAACCGCGCCGAAACCCATCACTCGCAGCTGGGTCACCGATCCAATCGCGTGTACCTTGCAAGCCTACCGACTCGACGCCGGCGCTTGGGTCGAGATCGGCCGCTTTACCAAAACCGATCAGGTTGCCATACCGCCGTTCGAGGCGATATCGATTGACTTGGAAGACTTGTGGATGGATTAGGAACCGAAGATTTCAGCCGGGTGCAATCGTAGCGGCCGTTGCGATGCGCAAGCCCGCGTAGATAGTCTGAGTGAAACGAACCGCATACATCTCGTCTGGGACCCGACAAATGGACACAAATGTTTCCAGAGGCCCCATAGGTGGGTGTCACACGAGCCCGAGTACGGGTTCGCCCTGCCGGTGGGGTTTCATCGGCACCTCGACCCTGGGATTTAGCCGATTCAGAAATCCGAGGAGACGATCCTCGGAGAAGAGGTGATATTTTCCTTTCATCAGCCTGGATACCTCGGCCCGGTCGGCTCCGAGCCACCGTGCGATCTCCTGCTGTTCGAGTGCCCTATCCTCCAGGATCCTGCGCACGGCCCGGCCAAGCCGGGCACGGATCATGAGCCCATCCGCATCCTCCAGGCCCATGTCGATAAACACATTGCCGCTGCTTGGTACAAACTCTTCTTTATTCATGGTCTTTTTACCTTCTCCGATGCCACGGCCTGTTTGTACCGGGCCTTGATCAGCTCTACCTCGTGTCGCGGTGTCTCGATGCCCCGCTTCGCCTTTTTCTGGAAGGCATGCAAAACAAAGACGCATGCGCCAATCCGTACCGCGTACACCGTCCGATAGGTATCGGTGTCAAAACGGGTGACAATTTCGAACACACCACTGCCGATACCCTTGAAGGGCTTGGCGTCGGGGGGCTTGTCGCCGACCTGCGCATCATACAAGGCCACACCGATTTCCCTGCGCACCTCGACGGGGAACTTCTTGACTTGTTTCAGAGAGTCCCCCAGCCAGACAACAGGCGGTACATCCTCGTCAAACAATCTCTATGACTCCATATAATGGGGATTTGTTCATATTTCTAATGTTATACCTGGGAATCATACAGGTGCAAAGCCCGTGTAGGGTGGGAAAGCGCAATGCATCCCGCCTATCATTCCGCCTTCCGAGGGGCCAAAGTCGACATGGCCCGGTAGTTCGGGGATACCTCTTTTTTTCTGCGGGTCCGTGCCCACCAAGCCGACAGGATGCCGGCGCTCCCAACGATTCGTGTGCATTCGTGGTTCCAGCCCTTTGTGATCCAAAGGTTCCGCGGTTCCCGATCACCTTACGCGATATAACCTTCGGGTAACGGCTATACTTTCGCCATCTTCCGCCCCGCCGTCCGCGGCGCGCGCGTCGACCTTTGTAGGGAAGGACCATGAGCAACAAGCCCGACATCGATCCCCAAGAGACCCAGGAATGGCTCGATGCCCTGGAGGCCGTGTTGGAGAACCAGGGCGTCGAGCGCACGCACTTCCTGCTGGAGCGCCTCATCGATAAGGCCCGGCGCTCCGGGGCCCACCTGCCCTACCGCGCCGATACGGCCTATGTGAATACCATCCCGGTCCAGCAGCAAGCGCGGTTTCCCGGTGATGCCGCCATGGAGCGGCGCATCCGCTCCTTCGTGCGCTGGAACGCCATGGCTATGGTGGTTCATGCCAACCGTTATGCCTCGGAGCTGGGGGGCCACATCGCCAGCTTCGCCTCCATCGCAACCCTGTACGATGTCGCCTACAATCATTTCTTCCACGCCCGCACCAAGGATCACGGCGGGGACTTGGTCTATATCCAGGGTCACTCCGCGCCGGGGATCTATGCCCGCGCCTTTCTCGAAGGGCGCATCGGCGTCGAGCAGCTCGATAACTTCCGCCAGGAGGTGGACGGCAATGGGTTGTCCTCCTACCCCCACCCCCGGCTCATGCCGAATTTCTGGCAGTTTCCCACCGTATCCATGGGCCTGGGCCCCATCATGGCGATTTACCAAGCCCGCTTCATGCACTATCTACAGGACCGCGGGCTGCTCAATACGGAGGGCCGCAAAGTCTGGGCCTTTATGGGCGACGGCGAGATGGACGAGCCCGAGGCCATGGGGGCCATCTCGCTGGCGGCGCGGGAGCGTCTGGACAACCTGATTTTTGTCGTCAACTGCAACCTCCAGCGCCTAGATGGCCCGGTGCGCGGCAACGGCAAGATCATCCAGGAGTTGGAGGCGGATTTCCGCGGCGCCGGCTGGAATGTCATCAAGGTCATCTGGGGCGGCTACTGGGACCCCCTGCTGGCGCGGGACAAGGAAGGCATTCTGCTCAAGCGCATGCACGAATGCGTGGACGGCGATTTTCAAGCCTATAAAGCCAAGGGCGGCGCCTATACCCGCCAGCATTTCTTCGGCAAGTACCCGGAGCTGGCGGATATGGTGGTCAATATGACGGACGAGGACATCTGGCGCCTCAACCGCGGCGGCCACGATCCCTTCAAGGTCTACGCCGCCTACGCGGCCGCCGTGGCGCACAAGCGACAGCCGACGGTGATCCTGGCCAAGACGGTCAAGGGCTACGGCATGGGCCAGGCCGGCGAGGGCATGAACATCACCCACTCCCAGAAGAAGATGGGCGAGGCGGCGCTCAAGGAATTCCGCGACCGCTTCAACATCCCGGTCTCGGACGACGAAATTGCCGCCGCCCCTTTCTACAAGCCCGCCGCCGACAGCGAGGAAATGCACTACCTGCACCGTTGCCGCGAGGCCCTGGGCGGCCCCATGCCAATCCGCAATCCCGAGGCGCCCAGGCTCAAGACCCCCGAGCTGGCGGCCTTCCACTCCCTGCTGGAGGGCAGCGGCGACAAGGAAATGTCCACCACCATGGCCCTGGTGCGGATCATGACCCTGATCGTGCGGGACCAAGAGATCGGCAAATACCTGGTGCCCATCATCCCGGACGAAGCCCGCACCTTCGGCATGGAAGGCATGTTCCGCCAGCTCGGCATCTACTCCTCGGTAGGCCAGCTCTACCGGCCGGTGGACGCGGATCAGCTCCTCTACTACCGGGAGGAAAAGCAAGGCCAAGTGCTCGAAGAAGGCATTACCGAGGCCGGCGCCATGTCCTCTTGGATCGCCGCCGCGACGGCCTATGCCAACCACGGCCAGAGCATGATCCCCTTCTACATCTTCTACTCCATGTTCGGCTTCCAGCGCGTCGGCGATCTGGCCTGGGCCGCCGGCGACCTGTCCGCCCGCGGCTTCCTCATCGGCGGCACCGCGGGGCGCACCACCCTGGCCGGCGAGGGCCTGCAACACCAGGACGGCCATAGCCAAGTGGTCGCGGCCACCATCCCCAACTGCATCAGCTACGACCCCGCCTATGCCTACGAGCTGGCGGTCATCATCCAGGACGGCCTGCGCCGCCTCTACCAAGAGCAGGAGAACGCCTTCTACTACATCACCACCATGAACGAGACCTATCCCCAGCCGTCCATGCCGGAGGGCGCGGCGGAAGGCATACTCAAGGGCCTCCACCCGGTACGCACGGGTGCCGATTCGGAGCCGCGGGTCCAACTCCTGGGCTCCGGCGCCATCCTGCGGGAGGCCCTGGCCGCGGCCGAGCTGCTGGAGCAGGACTTCCAGGTAGCCGCGGACGTCTGGAGCGTCACCAGCTTCAACGAGCTGCGGCGCGACGGCCTGGACGTGGAGCGCTGGAATCGGCTCCACCCGGAGCAACCGCCCCGCCGCAGCTACGTGGAGCAAGCGCTCGGCGCTACCCGCGGCCCCATCATCGCCGCCACGGACTACATCCAAACCCTGGCGGACCAGATCCGCCCCTTCGTGCCCCGGCGCTACCAAGTCCTGGGCACCGACGGCTTCGGCCGCAGCGACGTGCGCAGCCAGCTACGCAAATTCTTCGAGGTCGACCGCCACCAGATCGTGCTGACCGCCCTCAAGGCCCTCGCCGACGAGGGCGCGCTCCCCGCGTCTCGGGCCGCACAGGCCATCGCAAAGTACGGGATCGACCCGGAAAAACCCAATCCGGCTACTGTGTAAACGTGGTATCAGGATCGAATACGGATGCACGCAAAAACCAGAAACAAAAACCAGGAAGAAAAAATGCAACCGATTCGTATCATTCTCGATGATGCCCCTGAAAATATACATATTCCTGAATCGCTACAACATCAGCGAGTAGAGGTGATTTTTTGGCCACTAGATACGGAAGATTCAATTATTTCCAGTGATAAAATCAAAGACCTCGACAGCGCCTGTGGAGTTCTAACGGCTTCGCATAGTATTAGTCTTGAGCAGATAGAAGAAACAATAAAAAAACGTGAATGCCGCGGTTCGGCTCCTCAACAACTTTCAAGCTCAGTGCCACGCGGCATTGGGCGCCTGAGCCAAGCCGTTAGGCGAGCCAAGAAATACTAATGAAGAACGATCCAATCGTTGGTGAAATCCATAAAGTGCGTAAACAATACGCTGAACGGTTTGGCAACGACCTACACGCAATTTGCGAGGACGCACGCCGGAAACAGGGCCGTGATCAGCGGGCTGTCGTCCCGGCAAACCCCAAGTCCTGCAACACAGATACAGGTGAGAAGGGGAAATGGGGTCAAGTCTTGATCCATGACCCTTGAAGGCACAGGCCAAGACCTGACCCCTTTTCCCCCTGACCCCTTTTCCCCACGAAAGCTTATGCTGGCGCTATGTCGCCATTAGTTTCTATGACAATTTAGGATATATAAAGGTAATAGTGTATATTATGAAAAACCTTACATTGAGTATCGATGACCAAGTGTTGTCGATGGTCGCAATGTATGCGGCTAAAAATAATTCATCTGTAAATAGTCTGATTCAGAAATACCTCATTGAGATTGCGAATCGTGAAAGCACAGCGCAAAAGGCTCGATTGAAAATAAGGGAATTGAGCGTTCAAACTGGTGCTCGAATAGGTTCAAAGTCTTGGACACGAGACGACTTGCATGAGCGTTGATTCTTTTGTTGATACTAATGTCTTGGTCTACGCTGCGACTTGCGATGAGGTTAACAAGGCCAAGCGTGATCGGGCCTTAGAGCTTATTGGCACTGAGAATTTTGCACTTTCCGCTCAGGTTCTTCAGGAGTTCTATGTCACTGTTACACGAAAGTTGGCGGTTCGACTTACACCCGAGCAAGCACTGCAATGGATTGAACAGCTTGAAGTATTTCCATGCGTTTCTGTTGATTCTGATCTCGTGAAAGCAGGTGTACAAACCAGTGTTCGCTACCAGACTTCCTACTGGGATGGTGCAATCATTGCGGCCGCTGAAAATATTGGTGCAACGAAGTTGTACAGCGAAGATCTTAATCACGGCCAAAAATATGGAAACGTAACTGTCGTAAATCCATTTGCAGCGCGGTAGGATGGGTAGAGGCGCGCCAATGAACTTTGGGTATGTCAATAATCTTAACTGCGCCGAAACCATCATCCATACTACCCAAATTAAAGATTTAGACTTGGATTACAATATTGGTGATGGGTTTCGGCGCGGGAAAAACCGTGCTAAAAACCACTCCTGAGCCCGCGCCTCTACCCATCCTACGGGCTGTGCCAAATAATAAAGAGGTTCCAAATTGGGATGCTGTAAAATAGATCTGTAGCTAACTGTCAGGTCCCGTGCGATATACCAGTGAGTATGAGGTCTATAGGGCATGAAAACATCCCTTGAACACCTGCCAGAACGAAAACAACAGGAATTACAAAGAGCTATCGAGATCATTCGAGAAGAAATCGATCTCGATATGCTCATTCTATTTGGTAGCTACGCCCGTGGTGACTGGGTAGAAGACCTTGACCCGGAAACCCTATTTTATCGCTATCAAAGTGATTTTGACCTTCTGGTTGTTACCGAAACACCTCGCCAAGCCGACAAAATCGAGAAAAATAGTCAGCTTTTTCAAAAATTAGCTAAAACCATTCACCGAACTCCTATAAGCCTGATTGCCGAAGATATCCAATTTGTAAATCGTCGTCTGCGGAAAAGCCAGTATTTTTATATTGACATCCTGCGGGAAGGCATTCTTCTCTACGACTCAGGAAAATTTGAATTAGCAGAGCCACGAGAAATTACAGCCTTGGAGCGCAAGAAACTTGCTGAGGAGGATTTTGAATATTGGTATGGAAAAGCGTGTAGGCTCGAAAAAATATACAACTTCTGTATCAGTGAGGAAGATTACAATGAGGCTGCGTTCAATCTACACCAAATGGTAGAAAGGCTTTATGACGCAATATTGCTGGTTTTTACTCGTTACAAACCGAGTACGCATGATATTGAAAAATTAGGTCAACGTGTCGCTAGCAATGATCCTAGATTCTTATCAGTATTCCCCAAGGCTACTGAAGAAGAAAAAGAGTGTTTCAAACTGTTGCGCAAAGCTTACGTGGATGCTCGCTACAAACCGAGTTACATAATTACAAAAGAGCAATTGGAATGGTTGGCTCAGCGTGTAAATCATCTGAAAAAACTAACGGAAAACCTGTGCAAAGAGAAAATTGAAAGCTTCTGCTAACACCAAATCCAGTCTTGCCTGATGTATGCGTATATACTATCATTTTCAGAATGATAGTTACTTTAGATACAAATGTCCTTCTTGCGGCCTTGTTGAGTCGAAACGGGGCTTCTCACCTTATTATCCGATTGATAATAGAAGAAAAACTAAATATCGCTCTTACAACAGCGGTGGTGCTTGAGTACGACGATGTATTGAAAAGAACGGAAATATTGGAGAAGTTGGATTTAACTGCCAACCACATTGAAGATATCATTGATTTGCTTGTGTTATTGGCTGAAAAACACTCTATTTACTACCGGCTTAGACCAAATTTACCAGACGAAAATGATAATTTGTTTGTGGAGTGTGCTTTCACAAGCAATAGTCGGTTTTTGATTACATCCAATGTTAAAGACTTCAGAAAAGGCGAATTAAAGAGCTATCCATTTAAAGCGATAACTCCCGGTGATTTTTATCACCTTTGGAGGTGTGAAAATGAGTAAAACACAAATTGTTACGTTGAGAGTACCTATAGAACTAAAGGCTCGTTTAGAGCATGAGGCTGAGCATCAAGGTGTTTCACTAAACAACCTGGCAAATTATTTTTTAACTACACAGTTAAGCCAGGTAGAAGCGATTTCGATGATTGACGAGCGTATATCGAAAAAAAATATTTCTAAGTTGAAGTCAAAAGTCAGAAATATGCTTAATGCTGTGCCAAATAATAAAGAGGTTCCAAATTGGGATGCTGTAAAATAGGTCTGTAGCTAACTGTCAGGTCCCGTGTGATTATATACCAATGAATATGAGGTCTATAGGGCATGAAAACATCCCTTGAACACCTGCCAGAACAAAAACAACGGGAATTACAAAGGGCTATCGAGATCATTCGAGAAGAAATCGATCTCGATATGCTCATTCTATTTGGTAGCTACGCCCGTGGTGATTGGGTAGAAGACCTTGACCCGGAAACCCTGCTTTATCGCTATCAAAGCGATTTTGACCTTTTGGTTGTTACCGAAACGCCTCGCCAGGCCGACAAAATCGAGCAAAATAGTCCGCTTTTTCAAAGATTAGCCAAAACTATCCACCGAACACCAATCAGCCTGATTGCCGAAGATATTCAGTTTGTAAATCGTCGCCTACGGAAAAGCCAATATTTTTATATTGATATTTTCCGTGAAGGAATCATGTTATTTGATTCTGGCAAGTTTGAGCTGGCGGAACCGAGGGAAATAACATTAAAAGAGCGTAAAAAATTAGCAAAAGAAGACTTTGAGTATTGGTTTACGAAAGCAATCAAATATAAAAAGTACTCAGATATTGCTTTTGGGGAAGATGATAAAAATGAATCAGCCTTCTTTCTGCATCAAACCGTAGAAAGTTTATATGGAACAATATTACTTGTCTTTACTCATTATAAACCAAGTACGCATGATTTAGAAAAGCTAACCTCACGAGTGGCTAGTGTAGAAACAAGATTTCTACGGATATTTCCACAGGGCAATGATGAAGAAAAAAGACGTTTTGAGTTATTACGCAAAGCATACGTCAGTGCGCGATACAATCCGAAATTTGAAATAACAGAAGAAGAGCTGAAATGGTTGGCCGAACGAGTAATGCACTTGCAAAACTTGACCGAGCAATTATGTAAAGAGAAGATAGAAAGTTTTAGTGAGTAAGATGATAAAGCAGCGTAATAAAAACATCAAACCGACCAGCATGAAAGCTTATGCTGGCGCTATGTCGCCATTAGTTTCTATGACAATTCAGATATATAAAGGTTTGGAATCCCCTCTGGACGAAACGGTGGACACCGGCTTGAATCTCTCCGCAGCGCGGAGCTTCCACGTTCCCACGTAGCGCGTGGGAACGAGAAAAGAGTTATCCATTTAAGGGAGCCATTTAAGGGAGCCTTCTTGGTATGAATAGCAAGCAACGACAGACGCTCTCAAAAGTATTCGAAAAGCCGCAACGTTCTGACATTTCGTGGAGTGATGTCGAAAGCCTGTTTGTAGCCCTCGGCGCTGAAATTTCTGAAGGACGAGGGTCTCGGGTAAGGGTAGCCCTTAATAATACTCGTGCTGTTTTTCACAGACCTCATCCGCAGCAGATAGCCAATAAGGCATCCGTCAAATCCGTAGCGAGATTCCTAACCGAATCGGGGGTAACGCCATGATGGAATACAAAGGATACTTTGCCCGAGTCGAATTCGACGATGCCGATATCTTTCATGGTGAAGTCATCAACTTGAGAGACGTTATCACCTTCGAAGGCGAGACCGTGAATGAACTCAAGCAAGCCTTCAAGGACTCGGTTGATGATTATCTTTCCTTTTGTGCCGAACGGGGTGAAGATCCCGAAAAGTCATATTCCGGTAAATTCGTGGTATGTGTGGAGCCTGAGCTAATAGGGTGATTCCATTCCACCACTCCCGGAAAAAACGAATACTTTCACAATCTCGCCGCGTGGGAACGAGAAAACATCGAGGACACGCAAGGCGCACAGAAGACCGCAAGGCTGCATGAGGTGTTGTGCAACAACAGGTATGGTGGCATGAGTTACATGCTCTTCATTTTCGTGAAACCGCCAGAGGGCAGGCACGCGCCTCACTGGTCATCCCCGAGCCCTTTTTCGTACATAGTCACTTGACGACGGCCGTTCAGATTGCGGATATCGTAGCCTATCTGACAGCTTGGGGGGTGCGTGTCGGCGGCATGTCACGGCCTACCCGGGAGGAGCTGGGTGATCTGGCCGCCCAGGTTTGCGATCTGCGGTATCAGGCAAGGCGCGAGGTGAACAGCAATCCGGATTTTGTCATCTGGAGCTTTGCGGTTATCGACGACTTGCGTCCGAGGGAGGAACGTGAAGAAACGGGCGGGCAATAAAAAAGGCAATGCCAGCGGGTGCCGGCAAAGCCTCCGAGACCAATTATGGTAGCGGATGGAAAAAATTGCAACAGAGAATTTACTTCGGTTAAGGGTGCCTTGAAAAATTCAAGGTGCCCTTCAATCAGGCGCGGCTGTACTCGGAGAACGCAACATGACAAGGGCCCAAGAGGTATTGCTCCCCGACATCGGGGACTTCTCGGAAGTGGAGGTCATTGAGGTCTTGGTGCAACCCGGAGACCGGGTCGGCGTCGATCAGTCCCTGATCACGCTGGAGAGCGACAAGGCCTCCATGGAGATCCCCTCCCCTCTCGCCGGCGAGGTCGCCAGCGTCGCGGTAGCGGTAGGCGACAAGCTGAGCCAGGGCGACTTGGTGCTGAGCCTGATCCCCCAGGACCAGCCGGCCGAGGCCGAAGCCAAGGATGAGGCGCCCGAGGTCATGACCGAGACGGCGACCGAAGCACCGGAAGTCTCGGAGACACCGGCAGTAGACGAGGAAACCGCCCCGCCCTCCCCTGCCCCGACGTCCCCGCCGGAAAAGGGTGTCGCCAAAAGCGACACCCGACGCGGTCCAGGGACGGACCCCCCTATTCAACGGAGACCAGTCGTTGAACATGAAGGAAACGGGAAAGCGCCATTTTCCGATTCCACGCCGCAGAAGCCCACGGATGGGCTTTTGCAACACTCGCCGAAAGCAAGCACCCCCAAACCGGGGGAGGCCGAGCGCCGCCAGGCCCCGGTCCCCACGCGGCCGGAAGATCTGGCCACGCCCAAACACAAACCCCATGCCAGCCCGGCGGTGCGCCGATTCGCCCGCGAGCTGGGCGTCGACCTCACCCTGGTCGAAGGCTCGGGCCCCAAGCAACGCATTCTCAAGACCGACGTCCAGGACTATGTCAAACAGACCCTGGGCCGGGGCGTCGCCAAAACACCGAGCGCCGCCCTCCCCTTCCAGCTTCCCGCCGCCCCCGAGATCGACTACGCCAAATTCGGCACGATCGAGCAGGTTCCCCTGACCAACATCCAGAAGGTCGGCGGGCGTCACTTGCATCGATCCTGGCTCAGCGCCCCCCAGGTCACCCAGCACGACGCGGCGGACATCACGGAGCTGGAGGCCTTCCGCAAATCCCAGGGGGAAGCGGCGGCCCAGGAAGGTATCAAGCTCACCCTTCTCCCCATCCTGATGAAGGTCGTCGCCAAGGCCCTGGAGCGATTCCCCGATCTCAAGGCCTCCCTCACCGGCGACGGCGAGCACCTGGTGCGCAAGCACTACACCCACTTAGGGCTGGCGGTGGACACCCCCAAGGGACTGGTGGTCCCCGTCGTTCGCGACGTGGACAAAAAGGGCATCCATACGCTGGCCCGCGAGCTCGCGCAGGCCGGCACCAAGGCGCGGGAAGGCAAGCTACTGCCCGGAGACATGCAGGGGGCCTGCTTCACCATCTCCAGCCTGGGCAACATCGGCGGCACCGCCTTCACCCCCATCGTCAACACCCCGGAAACTGCCATCCTGGGCCTCTCCCGCGCCGAGACGCGGCCGGTCTGGAACGGCAGCGAATTCATCCCGCGCCTCATCCTGCCCCTCTCCCTCTCCTACGACCACCGGGTGGTGAACGGGGCACAGGCCGCGCGCTTCACCGGCCTGCTGCGGGAGCTGCTGGGCGATATCCGCAACCTGCTGCTCTGATACCGTTTGGTTCAACCGGGTTTTTCTCCCCAAGCGGCTGCCGGGCGTAGCATTCGAGTCACTGGCCGACTTACATGAGGTACATGACATGTTATCCAATCGCGTCGAGAGCTGGACCGACCAATGGAAACGCGAGGGTCTGGAACAAGGCCGCCAAGAGACACGCCATCTGCTCGCACGCCAAGCCCGCCACCGTTTCGGTCCCGCGGTCGCTACGCAGGCCGAGCCGTTCTTGACGGCAATTGCCGACCCGACGCAGCTCGCGGACCTGGGCGATGCCCTCCTCTCCTGCCCCGACGGCACCGCCTGGTTGCACGCCTTGCATCAGGCACAGTCCATGCCAATCGCCGGCGACGAGCACCCATAACCGCGTTCGAGGCTGTCTAAAAAGGCAGTCTCTTATTTTGCTGGAACGCTTTGTGGCTTTGGGATTGGCAAGGGGATAGTGTTTTCATCCTGTTGTCTCACCGACTCACGGCCCTTCGGACAGGCGACCGGCCGGTTGTCGCCCGATGGAGAAATAGGTCAGTCCCGCCGCGGTGACGACCTGGGGCTCGAACAGGTTGCGGCCATCGAAGAGGAGGGGGGATTTGAGCCGGCGCGCGACCGCCGCCAGGTCCGAACCGCGGAACTCGCTCCATTCGGTGACGATGGCCAAGGCGTCCGCTCCTTCCGCGGCACAGAGGGCATCTTCGACAAGGACCAGG
The DNA here is from genome assembly GCA_020443945.1 of Candidatus Thiosymbion ectosymbiont of Robbea hypermnestra. Classification (GTDB taxonomy): domain Bacteria; phylum Pseudomonadota; class Gammaproteobacteria; order Chromatiales; family Chromatiaceae; genus Thiosymbion; species Thiosymbion ectosymbiont_B. The sequence goes on from JAIZWN010000656.1 coordinate 11,854, forward strand.
TCGTCCCGCTCGCCGTAGAGGCGTCGGGCCTCTTGCATTGCGACCGGGTCGAAGGCCCGCACCCGGGCGCCGGCATCCCAGAGGGATTCCATGAGTCTGCGGCTGGGGGCCTCACGCATATCGTCCGTATTAGGTTTGAAGGCCAATCCCCAGATGGCGATGGTGCGGTCCTTCAGGTCGCCGCCGAAGTGCTTGTGGATCTTCTCGAACAGGACCTCCTTCTGGTGCCGGTTGACCGCCTCCACCGCGGTCAGGAGTCGAGCGTCGTAGCCCAGGGCACGGGCCGTTCGCTCCAGGGCCCGCACATCCTTCGGAAAGCAGGAGCCGCCGTAGCCGCAGCCGGGATAGATGAACCGATAGCCGATGCGCGGGTCGGAGCCGATGCCTACCCGGACCTTCTCGATGTCCGCGCCCACCGCCTCGGCGATGTTGGACAGCTCGTTCATGAAGCTGATCTTGGTCGCCAGCATGGCGTTGGCGGCGTACTTGGTGAGCTCCGCCGAGCGCACGCCCATCAGCATGAGACGGTCATGATTGCGGTTGAAGGGGGCGTAGAGGGCGCGCAGCAGCTCGCCGGTGCGCGGGTTGTCGGTACCGACGATGATGCGGTCCGGCCGCATGAAATCTTCGATCGCCGCCCCTTCCTTGAGGAATTCGGGATTGGAGACCACATCGAATTCGATGCTCATCGCGCGCGCGGCCTGGGCCTCCCTCACCGTCGCGGCGACCCGGTCCGCGGTCCCCACGGGCACCGTGGATTTATCGACCAGGATGCGATAGGCATCCAGGTGTTCCCCGATGGTCCGGGCGACGGCGAGCACATGCCGCAGGTCGGCGGAGCCGTCTTGGTCCGGTGGAGTGCCGACGGCGATGAACTGGAAGAGCCCGTGCGCGACGCCGGCCGCCGCATCGGTGGAGAAAGACAGGCGACCGGCGGCGCGGTTCTTCTCCACCAGCTCGGCGAGGCCCGGCTCATAGATCGGGATGCCGCCGCCCTCGAGGACGGCGATCCTGGCCGGATCGATATCGATACACAGCACCCGGTTACCGACCTCGGCGAGACAGGCCCCGGTCACCAGACCGACATAGCCGCTGCCGAAAATAGTCACATCCATCGCAATCCCCTCTGTCGTCTGCCGGAATGACGGCCGAATAGCCGATTAGGTTGGGCAAAGGCGCGCACGCCTGGCCGGCAAGCGAGCCGACGCCCCATGGCGCACCGTGCCCAACAGCCGGCTGGCCGTCGGATACACCGCCCGCCGGTGCCAGGGACGGCCAATTGAAGGTTCCTGGCCAGGTTCTAATCGGACAGGATTCACAAGATTTTTCAGGATTATGTTGTTGTCCTGAACTTCCGCCGCACAGTAACACTTGTTAAAACAAAGAAAAATTCCGTCAATCCTGTGAATCCTGTACCATTGGGCAAAAACACACAGCCCGCGTAGATACTCTGTTCCCCTGCAAGTCCGATGTGCCTCCCGTCCATAAGCAGAATGAATCAGGACGCCGTTTCCGGCAGGGCGTAGAAGCGGTGGCTCTCAAAGGGGGTGCGCGTCTTGAGCATGGCATGGATGGCATGCAGGAGCT
>JAIZWN010000657.1 GCA_020443945.1 Candidatus Thiosymbion ectosymbiont of Robbea hypermnestra
GTGATGGGTTTCGGCGCGGTTAAGATGATTGGCCTACCCAAAGCTCATTGGCGCGCCTCTACCCATCCTACCGCGCTGACACGTCTGGCATACAGTGGTGAGTTCTGGGAAATGTAATCATGGATGTGGCGAAGCTGGCTTTTGGCATGGTTTGTCCACTTCACCATGATTGAATATCCTTGAGCACCTCTTCAGCCGGTTGGGTGTTGCCTTCGGCAGCATCCTGTTGGCCACGACGGATATTCTCCAACACGTAGAGCCGGTAGATGATTTCTTCGGTATCCGCATTGTCGGGTAGCCGTTGAATCGTATCCAATGCTTCCTGTTTGGCGGTTTGCATCATCGTTACCTCATTCGTTTACAGTGCGTAGGATGGGTAGAGGCGCGGGCTCGGGTAGTGGTTTTTGGCACGGTTTTTCCTGCGCCGAAACCCATCTGTTAATACTGAGCTTATGTAGACCTCCCGAGCATCTTCCGACTTGTGGTAGCACGAGTCAATATTTGGGGTCTCCGGAAACATTTGTGTTGGTTCGTGTCTATTCATGGTTCTTTCGGGCAAAAAAATCCTTTTGTCCGTGACGCAGGGTCATATATACTATGGATATATATTTCATCTGCCGAGGAGGCCGATCATGCAAACCGCCAAGCTTTTCGTCAACGGCAACAGCCAAGCCGTCCGCCTGCCCAAGGAGTATCGCTTTCGGGGTGACGAGGTCGTTATCAAGCACCTGGGCAATGCCGTGATGCTGTTACCCAAGGATAACCCCTGGCAGACCCTGTTCGATGCCCTCGCCGAGTTTCCGGATGACCTCACCCTCTCCCGCGAACAACCGGAACCGCAGGAACGGGAACCCCTCGCGTGAAGATCCTGTTGGATACGGATATCTGCATCTATGCGATCAACCGGAAACGCCCCGATATCCTGGCGCGGATCAGGGACTATCGGATCGGTGAGGTCGGCATCTCCGCCATCACCTACGCGGAGCTGCGCTTCGGCGTGGAGAATAGCCGCAGGGCCAGGGAGAACCTGGATCGGTTGGAGCATTTCCTGCTGCCCCTGGAGATCGTCCCCTTCGATGTCGAGGCAAGCCGCTACTATGGTCGGATTCGGGCCGAGCTCAAACGCGCCGGTTGTCCCATCGGCGCGAACGACCTCCTGATCGCCGCCCAGGCCCACGGCCTCAATGCTACACTCGTGACCAACAACGTCCGGGAGTTTACCCGGATCGGAGGCTTGCGGGTCGAGCAGTGGGACTGACTCAGGTTCGAATCAGGCTTCGAGCTTTCCTGGGAACCTGTGGTTCCCTTCGCCACCAGCCGCAACAGGGACCAGTGGACGGATCGTTTCCTGGGGAGGTTGAAGGATGAGGAAACATATTCTTCTGTCTGGCTGCTGGGCGCTTGCCTTTTGCTGGGCGCTGTTCTCTTTTCCGGTACAGGCCGAGGTCCGTATCCAAGACCTCGATGCTATCGATTCCTCGCTGGTCCAGGTTGGACCCGAGCCGCTCGAACGGACCTCCCGGCCCGAAATACGGCAGATCCGGGTCCGCCTGCGCCATGCCTCCGGTGTCCCTTTCCCCAAAGACAGCATTCTCCTCGCCTTCAAGATCAAAGTGCCGGAGGGTATCGTGGTCGGCAATGCCCAAGCCGTAAGTACGGAAGGCATCCCTTATTTCAAGGTAGATGCGTCCGATTTCGGCCCTGGCCGTTCGGTCTGGGTCGGGATCGAACTCATCAATGAGATCCAGCGCCACCTACTCGATGAGAGGCAACGTCCGCCTGGGTGGTGGCACAGGTACCGCAAAGCGGCGACCCTTTGGCGCTACTTGGAATATGAGGCGACGGCCTATTATCCGAATCACGGTTCCGTTCCCATAGCCGATGCCGGGGCCGATCGCAATGTCTTGACCAACACCGAAGTCAGACTCGACGGTAGCGCCAGCTATGACCCGGGTGGGGGCATGCTCACGTTCGATTGGACAACCGCCGGTATCCCGAAGGGGAGCACTGTTGCATTGAATGATCCGGGACGGCCTGGTCCCACCTTCGTACCCGATATGGACGGTGATTACGCCTTCGATCTCATCGTCGATAACGGGCAGGCAACCAGCATGGCGGACCAGATTACTATCTCCGCTACTCACATCGACACACCGCCGAACGCCGATGCCGGACGCGACCGAGAGGTACCGGACGGCGCTCCGGTGGCATTGGACGGTACCGGCAGTAACGATCCCCAAGACCTACCGTTGACCTATGCCTGGTCTTTTACGGAGCTCCCGGAATCCAGTGTCTTGAGGAATGCGGATATTACGGATGGTAACAATGTCGAGGCCGAGTTCAGGCCGGACGCAGTGGGGATCTTTACCTTGGATCTCGTGGTCCATAACGGCAACCAATCCGATACCGACAGCGTTTCGATTTCCGTTCTGGGAACAAATGTGGCGCCGGTTGCGGCCGTGGGCGGCGATCGTGCCGTCAAGCCGGGCGAGGAAGCGACCCTCGACGGCAACCTGAGCCGGGACCCGGATTCTGGGCCGGTGCCGATCACTTACCAATGGAGCCTCGTTACCCGGCCATCCACAAGCAAGGTGACAAACGCCGCTATCGCTGACGGGGACCGACCGGTCGCGCGTTTCACGCCGGATATGGAGGGCAACTATATCGCTCGCATCGAGGTAAATGACGGCCAATACCGGAATGGGAGCAACATGTCCGTCTTCGCCGATGCCACCTCGCCGACGCTCAGCATCACATCACCCGCCGCGGGCTCCACCGTCGAGGCGACCAGACCCGGGATCAGCGTCCGATTCAGCGATGAGGGAGCGGGCATCGCCAGCGATTCTTTCCAGCTCCTGCTCAACGGCATCGATGTCACCGGCGGCGTTGCCGTCGGTAAGAAGGGCGCGAGCTACACGCCGCCTGCCGACCTCCCCGGCGGCGATAACGCGATCACCGCCAGGATCGCGGACCGCGCGGGTAACCTGGGTGAGGTTACCAATACCTTCAGCATCTCGGTCTTCCGCGCCATCGCCGATTGTGGTCCAACCCGCGGAACCGCGCCGCACCGGGTTACCTACCGCAGCCGCGGCCAGTTCACCGGCGGCAGCATCGTGCAGTATCAGTGGGACCTCGACGGCGATGGGTCTTACGACACCCCGGAGGACCCGGTACCGCGGGATTACACCCATACCTTCGATTCCCCCGGTACCTACAACGCGGTTCTCGAGGTCCAAAACAACTTCGGTAAAACGGCCACCGATACCTGCACCATTACCGTCGAGCAGGAACCCCCGACCGTCACGGCGACGGCCTCGCCCTCGAACGGGCCGGTACCCCTGGCGGTAACCCTGATCTGTCAGGGCCAATCCCCGAACGGCGCCATCGTCCGCTGGGAATGGGACTTCGACGGCGATGGGACCTATGACTACAGCTCGGACACCAGCGGAACCACTACCCATACCTACGGCACCGTTGGCGAGTTCACCGCGCGCTGCCGTGGGACCGATACGGCGGGTCTTAGTGGGGTTTCGGGTGAAATCAACACCAAAGTACGCCCCCGCCCACCGGGATCGCCATCCGTTACGGCGACCGCATCACCCACCAGCGGTACGGCCCCGCTTGCCGTCGGCTTCGACGGCAGCGTCACCGGCGGCGGGACCATCGTCCGGTACGAGTGGGATTTCGACGGGGACGGTACCTACGACCATTCCTCCACTACCTCGGCGGCCGTCAGCCATACCTATGAGGCCGCCGGCATCTTCGCCGCCACCCTGCGAGTTACCAACGACACTGGCTTGACGAGTCTGGACAGCATCGCGATCCAAGTGAATGTCACGGCCAGTCTCTCGATTCCCGACGACACCTTTCGACCCGAGGCCGGCGAGAGCGCGACCGTTACGACAACACTCACCGGTACCGTGCCGGTGCGGGTACGGATCCGCGGCAAGGTGGGTCTCGAGGTGCGAACCCTGGTCGATGAGACCCGCGCGGCCGGCACCTATAACGACCACTGGGACGGCCGCGACGATGCTGGAGACCTGCTCCCCGACGGCGACTACTATGCCGTTCTCGAGTACGACGTCGGCGGTGAGACCAAACGGATCGATCTGACCGACTCCACGGGAGGGGACCGGTACAACCCAGAGCGGAACAACCTCCCGAGCCATTTCGATCCCTACGAGAACGATCCGCTGCCCATTACCTTCACGGTGCCGAGTAACCAGGGCGCATCCGGGATACTCGCCTTTGTCGGCCTCTTCAATACCAACACGCGGCTGATTACCCTGCTGGATCGCAAGCCCTTCGGGGTAGGCGACCACACCATCTACTGGGATGGCCTGTTGCCGGACGGCTCTTTCGCGGTTCCGCCCCCAGGGGATTCCTTCCTGTTCGGTCTTTGGGGTTACACGCTGCCGGACAATGCCATCTACCTCGCGTCGGCGCCGACGATCGCCAACTTCTCAGTGCAACCGACCCTGAACAGCCCGACTCGGGACGGCAGCCGTCCATTCCGGATCACCTTCGATCTGGACCGGGATGCCGACCTGGAGCTCCTTGTCGTCAACCTCGCCAGCGGCGGTGTAGTCTTCACCAAGCGCTTTCCGGGCATCACCGCGGGGACGGGCCGGACCCTCGCATGGGATGGGCTGACCAGTCGTGGCTTCCTCCCGGACAAGGGCGACTACCGGCTGGCATTGACCGCCGTCGACGGCTCCGGCGGCGCCTCCTTGACCCGCTACATGCTGCTCAGGGTGTTCTACTGATGAAACGCACGACCCTTGGTCGCGGGCTAGTGATAGCCCTGCTGCTTGGAAACGGCATGTTTCCGCACCTGCTGCTGGGGCTTGTCCTTGCGGTCTTCGCCGCATCCCCGGTCCAAGCAAGTCATTTTCCCTGGGACCAAGGGCACGACACCTTCCAGCCCAAACCGCCGGATGAAGACAAGCAACCGGAACCCCCGGACGAGGACAATCGCTGTGAGACACCCAATCCCGTCGATATCGGTTGTGGTGACAAGATAAGCCGTAGTACGGACTTCGCTATCCCAGGCTTCGGCCCGGCACTGCGGCTCGAACGTACCTATCACTCCCAGGATCTCTCCAACGGACCTTTCGGCCTCGGCTGGCATTCCAACCTGACCAAACGGCTGATCCTGGTCACCGACGGTAAGACCAATACCGCCATCGCGGTACAGGGCAACGGCAAGCGGAAACGCTTCACCCAGAAAACCGACGGCAGTTGGACATCCGCCCCCGGTACCTACCAGACCCTCACCGTAGCGGCCGACGGCAGTGCCACGTTGCGTAGCAAACAGGGGACCACCCGCTTCTTCGACCGCACCGGCCGGCTCATCCGCATCATGGATCCTGACGGCAACGCTCTGACCATCGGCTATGATGCCGCCGGCGTCATCGCCTCGGCTACCGCCGCGAGCGGGCGCACCCTCACCTTCACCAAGGGTGCCGACGGCCGCATCGCCGCCGTTTCCGATCCCCTGGGCCGGACCTTTCGGTACGCCTATGGCGCCCAAGGGAGATTGACGTCCGTCACCGATCCCCTGGGTGGCAAGACCCGCTACACCTACTATGACAACGGCAACCTGCACACAGTCGTCGATCCCCGGGGCAACACCGCCGTTACCTTGAGCTATGACGGCAAGGACCGTGTGACCCGAGAGGTCCTGGCCGACGGCGCCACTACCCAATTCGAGTACCTGAGCGACACCCGGACTCGAGTCACCAACCCGCGTGGTTATAAGACCCTCTACAGCTTCAACGACACCGGTCAACCGACCGAGATCCGCGACCCACTGGACCGCACCACGCAATCGACCTGGGACGCCGACTACAACCGCCTGAGCCGGACCGACGGCAACGGCCACACCACGACCTTTACCTACGACGCCAAGGGCAACCTGCTCACCGAGACCGACGCCCTCGATCAGGTAACGACCTACACCTACGAGTCGACCTATAGCCAGGTCACCAGCGAGACCGACGCCGAGGACAATCTCACCCGTTTCGAGTACGACAGCCGCGGCAACCTCATCAAAATCATCGACGCCCAGGGCAAAGAGGCCGGTCTGACCTACGACGCTCAGGGCCGGCTCACATCCGCCACTGACCCCCGCCGTAATACCACGCGCTACGGCTACGATGCCGCCGGCAACCTGAGCAGCATTACCGACGCACTCGGCAACACCACGACCCTGACCTTCGATGCCGTCGGCAACCTGCTGAGCGTGACCGATGCCGAGAGTCGTACCATCGGTTTCGAGTACGACGGCCTGAACCGCCTGATAAAGATCACCGATCCCACGGGTCACGAAACCGGCATTGCTTACGATAGCAATGGCAATCCCACCTCCGTTACCGACCCACGCGGCCACGCCACCACCTACGCCTACGACAGCCGCAACCGCCGGACCGGCATGACCAATGCCCTGTCCCAGACCGAGACCCGTGGCTATGACCCCGATGGCAATCCGACCTCGATCACCGATGTCGCCGGCAATGTGACGACCTACGGCTATGACGCCGCCGACCAGCTCACCACCGAAACCCGGTCCGGCTCCGCCGCCTACCAATACGAGTACGGTAAGGCCGGCAACCGGACCGCAGTCATCGATCCCACCGGTGTGCGCATTGAGCTGGCGTATGATGCGGTAAACCGCCGAACTGGCGTCATTGACCCCAACGGCGACCAGCAGGTCTACGCTTACGACAAGCTTGGCAGCCGGACCGGCACCGAGCGCAAGGACAGCACGAATCAGGTCTTCTACAAAGAGACCCTTGCCTATGATGAGCTATCGCAAATCATCCGAATCATCGCCGGCATGGGGCAGACAACGCAGCTGGATTATGACGCCAACGGCAATCTGACCAAGATCACCGACCCCCTGGGCCGGATCACGACCCGCGTCTACGATGCCCTGGATCGCATTGCCCATCTCACCGATGCCGCCAGCGGCGTTGTTCGGTACGCCTACGATGGTGTCGGCAACCTGACCGGTGTCACCGATCCCCGTGGCCTGGTTACCCATTACAGCTACGATGCCCTCGACCGCCAGGACCGACTCGATAGCCCCGATACGGGAACCACCAACGCCGAGTACGACGCCAATGGCAATCTGACCAAGCAGACCGATAGCCGCGGCATTACTGTCACCTACAGCTACGACGCCCTGGATCGGCGCACCGGCACCAGCTTCCCGACCGCCGGCGAGGACCGGACTTTTCACTACGATCAAGGCACCAACGGCACCGGCCGCCTCACCGGCTATGATGATCCGAGCGGACAGACCCGGTACACCTACGACGCCCGCGGCAATGTCCTCACCGAGACCCGGACCATCCAGGAGCGGACCTACAGCCCCGGCTATGCCTACGACAGCGCCGACCGACTGACCTCACTGACCTATCCCAGCGGGCTGGTCGTCACCTACAGCTACGACAACCAGGGTCGCGTGCAGAGCATCAGCGCCGACAGCCAGCCGGTCCTGAACAATATCGCCTACCTGCCATTCGGCCCGGCCACCGGCTGGACCGACGGCTCCGGCCTCGACCACACCGAGACCTTCGACACCGACTACCGCCCGACCGGTATTCGTGCTGGGAGCGTCCAGGGGTTCGGTTACGCCTACGACGCCGCCGACAACATCACCGATTGGACCGATATACTCGACACGGACAATGCGCAAAGCCTTGGGTACGATGCGCTGGATCGCCTCATCAACGCCGACGGACCTTACGGCGCCATCGATTTCGGCTATGACCCGATAGGCAACCGCCTGTCAGAGACCGTTGGAACCAGTGTCACCAACTATCGCTACGCCATGGACAGCAACCGGTTGCAAGAGACCACTGGCGCCGACCCCGGCAGCTACACCTACGATGCCGCCGGTAATCTGGTCCAGGACGACCGTTTCACCTACGTCTACAACCAGGCCAACCGCCTTGCCGAGGTCAGGCAAGGCACGGCCACCATCGCCACCTACCTCTACAACGCCGAAGGCCAACGGGTTGCCAAGACCCTCGGCGGGCAAACCAGTCATTTCCTTTATGGACCCGAAGGTCAACTGCTTGGCGTCTATGACGCCGCCACGGGCGATGCCCTGGAGGAGATCCTCTATTTCGGCAGCACTCCCGCCGCCACCGTCCGTAGTGGCACCCTCTACTACATCCATACCGACCATCTCGGCACACCCCGACTGGTCAGCGACCAGAGCCAAACCGTTATTTGGCATTGGATCAGTGATCCCTTCGGTAAAGCCACACCGAATCAAGACCCGGACGGTAATGGTACATCTTTCGTCCTGAATCTACGTTTCCCCGGTCAGTATTTCGATGCCGAGACCCAGCGGCACTATGACTACTTCCGCGATTATGATCCGGCTACCGGGAGGTACATTCAAAGTGATCCGATTGGGCTTGCGGGTGGGCTGAATACGTATGCCTATGTAGACAGTAGACCGTTGTATTGGGCAGATCCAGAGGGCCTGTATTTTGGTATTGACGATTTGATATTCACTGCTGGTGGGGCCCTTGTTGGCCTTGCTGGACAGGGGATTGGGGATTTGATCTCAGGGAAGGTGAGTGGTTGGGAGGATTACCTGGGTGCTGCATTAGGGGGCGCAGCAGGAGGGGAATCACTGCTTTATCTCGGCCCGATAGCTGCAGGTGCAATTGGCGCAGGTGTTACCAATTTGACCAAACAAACAACTAAATACCTGTCTGGGAAGCAATGCAAATTCTCAGGCAGCAGTTTTGTGTTTGACACGGCTGTTGGAGCTGCAACAGGATTTATTCCTGGCGTGCGAATCCCTGGGATCACTTCCGGTAGAAACAGTGCCAACGCCCTGTTCAAACAGATCTCGACGAAAGCGAGGAAAGGAATAATATCCCGAATTCGCCCTGTGACGGCTGGTAAAATGTTTGTTGGAAGAGCGGTGGACACGAGTCTCGTGCCGGGTGCTGGCGCAGCTGCAATCGCTGGGGTGGGCGCGGAGAGAATTGGTATAGGCGATGACTGCCAATGTCAGTAAAGGAGCTATCAGAGCATCATATTCGGCTTACGTTGTTGTTTCGCTAATATTCGCTCTTCCACTCTTGGCCACTTTGGTCGGTTTTCTTGAGGATAAGAGGTTCTAGCAGCCCGCGTAGGGCGGGAAAACGTAGCGCATCCCACCTTTAACGCTTCGTTCCCGGCGGGACCTTCTTTTTCACCGTGAACCTGTTGGAACCTAACCCTTCAGTCCCACCGGATTTTGGCTCAATACGGGAATAACCCTTTGGTTTCTCGTTTTTTGAGATCAGGATTCCAGAGGGGGCTGAACGGTTAGGTTGGAACGCCGCCGTCTGTTGACGGACTCCATCGACGACCTGCGAATTGTCTTTGCCGATGCCCGCCGTCGCCGATCCTTCACCATTGATGCTATCCTTGTCTTACTCGATCACCTTCACTCTCCCGTAGGCATGAGGTATCAGGATGGCAACCGAGGCACCAGACACTACTGAACAGCTATATGCCGAAATTGAACGCACACCGGAGCGTTATCGCCCGCTGTTGTTGCGCGTGGTCCACTCGTTTCGTGAAGGTACAGAAGAGGATGAGCCGTGGCCTACGGCAGCTGAGAGCTTCCGAGAAGGACTCGGTGACGCCAAGGCTAGGCGTGTGCAGCCGATCAGTACCCTCTGGGACGGTATCGACGCAGACTAGCGGATATGGCGCTACAGTACACCGAGGCATTCAAGCGTCAGCTCAGACGCTTGAGTCGGAAGTATAGGCGTATCCGTCATGACATTACACCTGTCCTCAAGCAGCTGGATGCACTTGAGCGAATCAAATCAATTCGCTGTCAATTCTAACAATTACAAGCATTTCAATTGGAGTACTTAGTGAAAACTGAATCTTACTCTAAAGGGATCGTCTCCCTTGTTTTCTTATTGATCGCAATGGCGTCGGTGATTGCGTTTGCCGATGAATCGGCCGAAAAAACGCTAGCGGATGTGCGGCTGGACCAAGGCGCGTTCAATCCCTCGGATGGTCAAACGCTCGATCTCTCCTATACCCTGGCCGAATCCACCCAGGTCGAGATCCGGATCTTCGACCCGGACGGCGGTTTGATCCGAACCCTGGCCGACGATGCAGCTCAAGCGGCCGGTCGTGTACAGCATACCTGGGATGGCCGCGACGATAGCGGCAAGATCGTCCCGGACGAGGCCTACACCTTCGTCGTCGAGACCGCCGACGGTGCCGTCTATGACCCTGATACCTTCTCCGGCGGCGAGGTGGACGACCTGACGGATGTCGGCTTCGATGCGTCGGGAACCGTCAGTTATAAGCTCCCGGCACCCGCTCGCGTCCTGATCCGGCTCGGTATCCACAACGGTCCTATGTACTGCACCCTGGTGGATTGGAAGCCGAGACCGGCCGGCAAGGTCAACGAGTACTGGGATGGATTCGACCGGGATCAACTGGTCAGGCTCCAGGACCAGGAGGATTTCAGTGCCCTGGTGACCTATGCGACCCTGCCCGAGGCCACGGTGATTACCTATGGCAACCGGGATGAGACCTACCGGGAATACAAGCTCGGTCGGGGCCAGGGTCGGCCCCGAAAGCCGGAGCGGCCCCGTGCCCCGGACGCCGAGCGGCGTTTTCGCCCCGATTTTCTGGTCCCGCCCGCCTGGGCCCATGCCCCCCGAGTCACCCTGACCTTGCCGGATTTCCCACGGACCGATGCGGTGCCCAAGGTAAAACGGACCCTCTCCGTGCGCATCGATGTCGCGCAGGAAGACAAGCCCCGATTGATAGCGGACCAGTTTGAGGTCCTGCTCTTTGTCGATAGCCGGTTCTTCGCCGAGGCCGAACGGGGCTACTTACCGCTGAACTGGAAATGGGAACTGCAACAGTTTCCGCCTGGCGAACACATCCTGACCGTGAATGTTTCCAGCTTCAAAGGCCAGGTGGGCGTCGCCAGCCGCAAGATTCTTCTGGAGCAGTGAGCATGATTACCTGGTTTCCCAAGGCCGCCAGCCGGGTTCTGTGTTCCTGTGTACTAGCCATCGGGTTGTTTGCCGTAACCAACGGCCATGCCGCGCTGGTCTTCTCGGTACTCGAGGACGGCGTCTGGCAGCTCTATCACCAGGTCGATTTCGACGCGCCGCCGCAACGGATACCAGCCCAGTCGGTCTCCGGCGACAAGGGGGCGCCGCGGCTGTCGCCGGACGGCAAACGAGTTGCCTTCGAGGTCACGGGCGCAGGGCTCTATGTCTGCTCGGTGCAGGGTGAAGAGACCTGTCGCCAAGTCTCGGTGGAGGACGGTTATCCCCGGCGGCCGACCTGGAACCCGCATACCGGGGACTTGGCCTTCTCCCACTATGTCTTCGCGGCGGATCGAGAGGTCGCAACCATCAAGCTCGCGAGCGACGACCTGGCAAGCATCCGACCCCTGATCGCGCAGACGGGCATCCAGGATTTCCCGGATATGGCGCCGGACGGTCGTCGCCTGGCCTATACCTCCTGGTTGACCCTCATGCCCTACCGCGGCGGGATCAGTGTGGTCCAACAGCTCTGGACCCTGGATATCGACAGAGGCAAAGCGGGACAACTCCTGCTCTCGAACGCCGGCGATATCCACCCCCGCTGGTCCCCGGACGGTAGCCGGATCGCTTTCTCCTCCAATCGCACTGGTCGCTATGAGCTCTGGACCATCGGTGCCGATGGCGCCGACCTGCGCCGGATGACCGATGGTCCCGGCGACAAGACTTGGCCGACCTGGTCCCCCGACGGTACCCGTATTCTTTTCACGCACACTCAGACGGGCCGTTCGGACCTCTCTCTGGTCCGCGTCGATAAGAGTAAAGGAAACGAAAAAAGCGAAATCCGACCCTACCGACCATTCGGCGCCGATTCCGGGTTCCAGCTCAGGGATGCGGACTGGCGTCGGGTCACGGACTGAATAATTCCCGACAGCCCCATGAATGTGCCGGGACGGACCTTACGGAGACTTCTGTATGGGGTCCTGGGCGCGGGTTTACTTATGGGCTCGATCGCTACCTTCGTCATAGTCGGCCAGATGCCGGTCCCGGAGGATGCCGCCTATATCGGCTCGGACGCTTGTAGAGGCTGCCACTGGAAGGAATACCAGGCTTGGCGCGGTAGTCTCCACTCCAAAATGATGCGCCGGGTCGATCAGAAAGGGGTGGTCGTCGCCGATTTCGATGCCGAGGACGCGCCCTTCGACCCCAAACAGGCCGTCTGGGCTATCGGCAGCCGTTGGGAGCAGCAGTTCATGGGGCACGACGGTGAGACGGAAACCTTGCTGCCCGGTGCTTGGCTGATCGCTACGGGCGAATGGAAGACTCGGGGCTGGGACGGCTGGCAGGTTCCCGTACCCCTGCAACGCTGTCATGGGTGCCATACCGTCGGGCTGAATGTGGAAACCGGTGCATTCGTCGAGCCCGGTATCGGCTGCGAATCCTGTCATGGCCCCGGCGGTTGGCACCGTATTACCCTGGGATTGGGGGCGATTGCCGCCACCCTCGAGGCCCAGGTCTGCGGTCAATGCCATACCCGCGGGCGCTCTACCGACGGCCGGCACTTCTTCCCGGTGGGATACCGGCCCGGCGCGCCCTTGGCAGGGTACTTCCGAGCGACCGAGTCCACGCTTGGTCAGAACTCCGCCGCCTGGTGGGGCAACGGACGTGAACGTAAGCGTCACCAGGAGTACACCGCCTGGCGGCGGGGGGGACATGCCGACAGTCTCAGACGCCTGCAGGAAGGCTATGACGGCCGCTACGGGAAGGTAACCCCCGATTGCTTGCGCTGCCATGCCGCCGAGGCCGCGGTGGATCCCGGCCACGAACGTACCCTGGACGAGGTCGAGCACGGCATTGGCTGCGCTGTATGTCACCAGGTCCATGGCGATCTGGATACCCCACGCCTTGCCTGCAACCACTGCCACGAACAGGGCGCCTTCTACCATCGGCCGGAGCGGAACCCGGACCACGTCGTTTGCTACGACCAGGCAGAAGTTACCTGTACCGATTGCCACATGCCCCACACCGTCTGGAACGGAGGTGGGTTCAACCTCCCGACCCATCACCCAGGCATTGTGCCGCCCGCGGATACCGCCCGCTACGGCGTCCCGAATAGCTGTGCCAATGACCAATGCCATGCGGATAAGCCGACAGAGTGGTTGCAAGCCGCCTTCGAGCGGTACTATTCGATTATGCCCGTTACAATTCGATGATAGTGGTAAATTTCATAAAGTAGTCTTCAAAAAAGAATCAGCTGAGAAGAAGTGGCATCTATAAACATCGGAAACAACCATGTTCAACACCGTACTCGAAACCATCAAGCAGCTGGAAGCCCGAGAAGACCTGTCCAAAAGGCTACGGTCATGGGTCGTCCGGTCCGGATGATGGCCGCGTGAAAGAAAGATCAGCGGGGAAGCATTAATGATTGCCTTGTCAACCACGGGCAAGCTCATTATCCAGATCGTCGAAATCGACCAGGAATGAATCCTTGCCCATGCGGGCCAGCGCCAGCAGGAAATCCGTTCGATTGATTCATCCGGTGCTTGGGAAAACGGCGGAAGGGCTCCTGCGGGGTTTTTATCCGCCGACCTGCGTGCTCTGCGGTGGGGCAGGGCAGGGGGGCTTGGATTTGTGCGCGGCCTGCCTGGCGGAGCTGCCGACGAATCGGCACGGCTGTGGCCGGTGTGGCTTGCCTCTGCCCGCCGAGCGACCGCCGGGTTCCCTGTGCGGCGCCTGTCAGCGTCGCTTGCCGCCTTACGCGGTTTGTCATGCCGCTTTCCGTTATGAGGAGCCCTTGCCCAATCTGGTGACCGGGGCCAAGTTCCGTGGTCGCTTGAATCTGGCCCGGCTGTTGGGGCAGTGCCTGGCGCGGGAGCTCGGGGAGCGGGCCGTCGAGCTGCCGGAGCGGATCCTGCCGGTGCCTTTGCATGCGCGGCGCTTGCGGGAACGCGGTTACAATCAGGCCCTGGAGATTGCCCGCGCCCTGGGCCCAGAGCTCGGGATTCCGGTGGATCGGCGCAGCTGCGTCCGCGTCCTGGCCACGTCGCCCCAGGCCGAGTTGGCGCGACAGGCGCGGCGGCGCAATGTCCGCGGGGCCTTCCGTGTTCTGCGCCCGCCGGGGGTGGCGCGGGTGGCGATTCTCGACGACGTGGTCACCACCGGCAGCACGGTTTCGGAGCTGACCCGGGTGCTGTTGAAGTCCGGCGTCGAGCGGGTGGACGTCTGGGCGGTGGCACGTACACCCTGATCGCGCCAGGCAGCGCCCGATCAGGTAGGATGGGCAAAGCCAGCGCCCGGCAGGATGGTCGAGTGTTCCGGTCATGCCACGGGGGTTTGCGAACCGCGACGGCTTACCGGATATCCAAAGCGCGCCGCGTGCCCATCAATTTCCACACCAGGGGTGGAGGAACGAGCGGACATCGGATGCGTGGGGACCTCTGTTGGGCACACCGCTGCCCCCGAAAGGCGGGATGTGCTCCGCCTTTCCGCCTTACGCGGGCTTAATTGAGTATGAATCCACGTGGACAGCAATTATGCATGAGGGTATGAAAACATCACTTGAACATTTGTCAGATCAGAAGCGTCAGGAATTACAACGAGTTACCGAGATTCTTTGGGAAGAAATCAATCTCGAAATGCTCATATTGTTTGGCAGCTATGCCCGTGGAGACTGGGTAGAGGATCTTGATCCGGAAACTCTCCAATATCGCTATCAGAGTGATTTTGATCTCCTGGTAGTTACGGAAACTCCTCGGCAGGCCAGTAAAGTCGAACAAAATAATCAACTTACGCAACGCTTAGCAAAAACTATTCACCGCACACCGATCAGCCTTATCGCTGAAGATATTCAGTTCATAAATCGACGTTTGAGAAAAAGTCAGTATTTCTATATTGACATCAAACGTGAAGGAATCCTGCTACATGATTCAGGTAAATTTCAACTGGCTGAGCCAATTGAAATAACACTAAAGGAAAGAAAAAGATTAGCTGAAGAGGATTTTGAGTATTGGTTTGGTCAGGCAGAAATCTTTATTGAAGATTACCAGTATAATTTTAACAAAGGTTTGAAAGACAAAAAATATTTGAGCATAGCAGCATTTTTGTTGCACCAAGCTACGGAACGCTTATATAGTGCAATTCTTTTAGTATTTACTCGCTACAAGCCAAGTACTCACGATATAGAGAAATTGGGCCAAAGAGTCTCAAGCATAGAGCCGAGGTTTTTAACCATATTTCCACGTACTACCGAAGAAGAAAGAGAAAGGTTTAAATTGCTTCGGAAAGCCTATGTAGACGCGCGGTATAAACCGACTTATATAATCACAAAAGAAGAGCTTAATTGGCTTGCGAAGCGAGTACAAGAGTTACAGGGTTTAACTGAAAAACTGTGTAGGGAGAAAATAGCAAGCTATGAGTAGAAATCAAATGAGAAAAGGGGCCAGGCTCAATTGACGGGCCGTTTTTCATAGATCGTTCGCCTAACATTTGGCTGCAAGCGACTCGATGCCGCAGTCCGGCTCCTCAGCAACTTTCAAACGCATCCCGCCTTTGGAATCAAGACTCCCCGGCAAGGTGTATGTCAAATTAGTACCCCGTTTCACCTTATTTTTCGCTCTCAGCGCGGCGAGAAGCGGCCAGATGCGAGGCGCGTGAGCGCAGGAA
>JAIZWN010000658.1 GCA_020443945.1 Candidatus Thiosymbion ectosymbiont of Robbea hypermnestra
TAATCCTGTACGATTGGAAGACCGCACGAACCACGAAGAATGGCTCGACCTGTCAGCGGTGGCGCCGTAACTTTGTTGTCCCTGGGTATATACGCCGAATCCCGGAAACAACCGAGTCAGAACACTACCCGCCGTCCCTGGGGGGGCAACCCGCGGGTGGTGCGTCCCTGTACAATCGCCCTATCCCACAAGAATGCCTGCCCTCCGCGGCCGCGGCACAGTCTTCGCAAAACCCTGGGCGACGGGTATATTAACCGGGTATGGACATCAATTTTCTCGCATTCGAACAACCCATCGCCGAGCTCACGGCCAAGATCGAGGAGCTGCGGCACGTCGGCGACGACAACGAGATCAATATCGAGGAGGAGATCGAGCGGCTCGAAAACAAGAGCCGGGAGCTGACGGAGTCGATCTTCGCCAAGCTCACGCCCTGGCAGATCTCCCAGCTTTCGAGACACCCCCAGCGTCCCTACCTGATGGACTATGTCGAACGCATGTGCGACGACTTCCAGGAGCTCCACGGGGACCGGACCTTTGCCGACGACCATGCCATCGTCGGTGGCCTCGGACGCTTCGAGGGACACTCGGTGATGATCATCGGCCACCAGAAGGGGCGCGATACCAAGACCAAGCTCTACCGCAACTTCGGCATGCCGCGACCGGAGGGGTATCGCAAGGCCCTGCGCCTGATGACCACGGCGGAGCGTTTTCGTCTGCCCATCCTCACCTTCATCGACACGCCCGGCGCCTATCCGGGGGTGGGGGCGGAGGAGCGGGGCCAGAGCGAGGCGATCGCCCGCAACCTGCAAGTGATGGCCCACCTGCGCACCCCCATCCTGTGCACCGTCATCGGCGAGGGGGGCTCCGGGGGCGCCTTGGCCATCGGCGTGGGGGACCGCCTCCTCATGCTCCAGTACAGCACCTACTCGGTCATCTCGCCGGAGGGCTGCGCCTCCATCCTGTGGAAAAGCGCGGACAAGGCCCAGCTCGCCGCCGAGGCCATGGCCATCACCTCCCACAAGCTCAAGGAGCTGGGATTGATCGACGACGTCGTTTCCGAACCCCGGGGCGGCGCCCATCGGGACCCGGACACCGCGGCCGCGAACCTCCGGCTGGCCCTGGCGAGCCACCTGGACGAACTCCGGGACCAGGACATCGACCAGCTGCTGGCCCAACGCTACGAGCGAGTCGCGGGATACGGGCGCTACAGCGAGTAAAGCCCCTGACCTCCTTGCACCCCGCTCCAATCGATGGAGAGGGCCGGGGAGAGGGGGAGCGAACAGCGGTAATCCTTTGCCATCCCCGAGCCATCTGGTCGTAGCCCTCACCGGGGGCATAGGCAGCGGTAAATCCAGCGTCGCCGCCCGCTTGCGCGAGCTTGCCGTTCCCGTCATCGATGCCGATGCCATCTCCCGCGCCCTGACGGCCCCGGGCAGCCCGGTCCTGGACTTGATCGCGGGGGCCTTCGGCGCCCGCTTCATCGATGCCGATGGACACCTGGATCGGGCCGCCCTGCGGGCCCTGGTCTTCTCGGACACCAGGGCACGCGCGCGCCTCGAAGCAATCCTGCACCCGCGGATCGGCTCGGAAATACGCCGCCGTCTGGCACGGCTCGCGGCGCCTTATGCAGTATTGGAGATCCCCCTGTTATTCGAGATCGGGCAGACGGCTCTCGCCGACCGGATCCTGGTGGTGGACCTCCCCGTAGCGGAACAGATCCGCCGCGTCCACCAGCGGAGCGGTCTGGATGTCGCGGAGATCCGCCGCATCATCGACAGCCAGGTACCCAGATCCCGGCGCTTGGCCGGCGCAAACGACATCATCGACAACAGCGGCGACCTCCAGGCGCTGATCGAGCAGGTAAACCAACTCCACCGCTACTATCTGGAGCTCGCGGCCACGCGATATGCCTGACCCCGAGGTTGCCCCCGGACAAGCGTTTGGATGCCCCCTCCGCATTTCCCGCGGCTCACAAGGGGTAAACTTCATAACATCCTGAAACGGGGATATCAGGGGGGTGGTGTTGTAATTTTGTTGTCCCTGGGTCTATACGCCGAATCCCGGAAGCAACAAAGTTAGAACACTACCATCAGGGGAACAGCCGCAGGGAGATGGCTACCGGATGATGATCCGAGGGGCGGGCTTCTCGCCCTGGTAATCCAATACGGCGTAGCTCTCGGGGACGAGCCCCCGCGCCGTCGGCGCGTCCAGAACGATGTGATCGATGGCGTAGGGATAGCGGGGATTGAAGGGGAAGGGAAAGGGCCTGCCCGCGTTGGCCAGCGCCAGCTCCGCGGCCGGGTTCGGGCGTGAGGTACCGGGCCGACACTTGCGTCCCCGCTCGGGGTCGGACACCCAGCGACACACCGCCCCATCGTCGATGGCCTTCCAGAAATCGTCGCCCGGCTGGTCGAGCTGGCGGTTAAAGTCGCCCAGCAGCACAAAGCCCTCGCCGGCCCTCGCCCGGGCGTCGATCCATTCCTCCAGGATCCCGCGCTGCTGCCTCAACAATCGGCACTGGTGACGGTTGATTCCGCCCTCGAGTCGGCCGTAGGCGCAGCCCGCTTTCAGATGCAGCGACAGCAGCCGGAGCCCCTTGCCCCCACCCGCCGCGGGCTCGATCAGGAGCCGGGTCGCCCGGCGTTGCGACTTCATGCCGAGTGTCGCCAGGTCCGGCAGACGCCGGTAGCGCAACCCCAGCGCGGCGAGTCGCGCCCGATGGATCGCAAACCCCGTGCGCGGCATGGTCTGCTTCTGGTCGTGTCGGCGTCGGCAGGTCCCCAGGTCCTGATCCGGTCGGCGCGAGAGCTCGAGGGCATAGACCGCCGGGTCGAACAGGCGCGCCAGGGCCGCCGCGTTCTCGACCTCCTGCACCGCGATCAGATCGGCGTTCAGGCGGCGCGCGTGATGCCGCAGGCGGGCATAGTCCGCCTTGGACCTGGGCCGGCAGCCGGCGCCGGCATCCGCGGCGAGATGCTCCAGATTCCAGGTCGCCAACCGCAGGACCGGGGGCTCGGCCCCACAAGCACCGGCCCCAAGGAACAGCAGTGCGAAGACCATCAGAAGAAGGGGATATCGCATGTCCTTTACACCTGGGTGCAAATACCGAGAACAAGCACCGCGAATGGACGCGGGTAGTTTTGTAGGATGTGGTGAGCGGAGTGAACCGCATCGATCACACTATCCCTGCACAGGCTCGGAGGAAACAGTGAATGTCGAGTCTATTCTTCGGGTCCGTTGGTCCGCACAGCGGACCCTACCGCTTGCCGTGTGGGTCTCGGCGGTAGTGTGACAACCTTACGACCATCCTCCTTTTGTCTTTTGCGCAAATCTCGGCAGATGGCCTTTAGATCATGATTGAATTGTGCAGCGTATTGTTGACGCAATTGTCGTATTTCTTCAACGATTGGATCTCGCCACATGGATCAATCCTCCATTAGTTGTTGAGGAGTACAAATCGCCGGCGGTTCAAATCCCGTCGATCGGCAGATCGTTTCGATTCGTGGTTGCAATGCAGCATTAGCGATATGGGCACAATTCCACGTTAACAGATAGTTAACTCCGTTGACGGTAGCAATAGCGATGTGCAAAGCATCAACTTCGGCGTTTTCAGGAAGCGGGATCTGTTTGACCAATTCGTCGGCCAGGTTCTCAGCGTCTTCGGTGACATTGAGTATGGGAATATCGCCGATCATATCCATGCGCTCCTGAGCGGCTTGTGGATCACCCGCGCTGCACTCGGCGATGACGGTTTCCGAGACGTACAGATCGTATTGCTTGCGCTTGTTGTCCCACCAATCATGTGTGAGTTGTTGGTTGGCGGCAGTGATCAAATCACGACTCGGGAACGAGGCAAGATAACCGATGATGCTGGTTTCGAGATAGACCGTGAAGTTCATGAGTTGCAGCCATCGGGGCCGCACAGCGGACCCTACCTATATCTATGGACTTTAGTCCATAGTGGTTGATTTGTTGGTGCTATGAATGCCTGATCTCGCCTCCCTCAGGAGGCTTCTCTCTGTTTCTTTCCTCAAAGTAGAGAACAAGTTCCTCAAGCTCATTGTATGCCCTGGCGTTATTTTTTCTGCGAGACTTAATAAATTCTGAACAACGCCGAAATATTCCTGGAATCTTTCGGGCTAACATTCGGTAAAGGATTTCTTTATCATAGACCCCGGTGTTCACACCTACGGCAACGTGCTCCAACTGACCTAAAATTCGCACTACTTCGGCTAGTTGTTTTTTGTTTTGTTCTAGCTCGCTAACATCATCTATCGTCAGTGAATCAGTTCCATACTGTGATTCTAAATGATAACGCGATTCTCGCCAGATCTGCCCGATGTATTCGATAGTAGCTTGTTTCTTTTGCCTCTCGTGATCCGCCTTCAGGCGTAAAATAGCCAGCCAAAGTTGAATTACAAGAACCACCAAAGCGGCGGCTTGAAGAATCGCAAGAAAAATATCTGTGTTCATGAAATACCTCATTTTTGTTGGTGCTAACAGTGTGTTGGGCACGCCATGAGCTTTTGCTCGTTCCCACGTTTCAGAGATTGTGAAAATGCTCGGTTTTCCCGGAGACGGTGGGATGAGATTGACGTATTCCACGCAAAATTCCGCGCCATGTAGGGCTAGGGCAAAGCTATGACGCTTAATCTGGGGAAATTGTGTCATTCTTTCCCTGACCCTCTTAAAATTCGGCAATACTTTCACAGTCTCTTCAGCGTGGGAA
The DNA here is from genome assembly GCA_020443945.1 of Candidatus Thiosymbion ectosymbiont of Robbea hypermnestra. Lineage (GTDB taxonomy): Bacteria > Pseudomonadota > Gammaproteobacteria > Chromatiales > Chromatiaceae > Thiosymbion > Thiosymbion ectosymbiont_B. The sequence goes on from JAIZWN010000658.1 coordinate 4,730, forward strand.
TGCAGTCTTGACAGCTCCAGCGGTCCCCTGAGTCCTTTCTCAGAGGCTTATTTGTGGAGGTTGAATTTCATATGATGCCGGGGCGTGGGAGCCAGAGAAAAGTAAAAAATCTTGTTAATCCTCAAAATCTTGTTAATCCTGTCCTATTAGGCCATTTGTTGGAGTTCGCCAGCTCACCCCAACCTTGTACGTTCTGTTTCCAAGGAAACACCAAGAAAGGTTATAAAAGGACCTGATGGAAAGACCTGGGGAAGCCGTCCCATCCTG
>JAIZWN010000659.1 GCA_020443945.1 Candidatus Thiosymbion ectosymbiont of Robbea hypermnestra
CGGTGACCCACCGACAAGTGTATGGATTTGCTGCATATGATTTTCGGGGGATTCGGTTAATTGAGAACGCCCCCTAGCAAGCGCCCTTCACAACAAAAAAATCCTGTTCATCCTGAACATCCTGTTAATCCTGTACGATTAGCGCGTAGGATGGGTAGAGGCGCGGGCTCGGGTAGTGGTTTTTGGCACGGTTCTTCCTGCGCCGAAACCCATCTGTTAATACAACAAGGAATTATTTTTGCGTCTGGCAAGGTTGACGGTAAAAAAATAACAACCGCCGGGAACGCGCCAGCGCCGATAGCCGGTCATTTTTTCCATCGCAGAAATCTATCATTAAAGGGTTCTGTGGGTGATGGGTTTCGGCGCGGTTAAGATGATTGGCCTACCCAAAGCTCGTTGGCGCGCCTCTACCCATCCTACCGCTCCTGATTTGCGGCCCAGGAGAGACAAAGTGACGTTTTTTTGATTCCCCTCATCCCCACACCTGGCGAGACTTTGCCTCAAGACCACGAGGCGTGACCAACCGCACCAAAGAACCACGGATGTACACGGATAAACACGGATTGTGATCTGTGTTGATCCGTGTTTATCCGTGGTTCAAAGAATTTGCGATTCCCGCCCTGCATGGATTTATAGTCTCATTGCTGGGGGTCCGCCGGCACGGCGTCCTTGAACAGGCGGAAGAAGTTATCGCGGGTGCGGACGGCGAGCGCCTCGGCGGACATCCCGCGCAGCTCGGCAATGCACTGGGCCACGGCGGCGACGAATCTGGGCTCGTTGGGCTTGCCCCGGTGCGGCACGGGGGCCAGGTAGGGGCTGTCGGTCTCGATCAGGAGGCGGTCCAGGGGTACCTGCGCCGCCACCGCCCGCAGCCGGTCCGCGGTCTTGAAGGTGACGATGCCGGAGAAGGAGATGTGAAAGCCCAGGTCCAGGGCCGCCTTGGCCGTCTCCCAGGTCTCCGTAAAGCAGTGGAGCACGCCGCCCGCGTCGCGGGCGTTTTCTTCCCTCAGGATCCGCAAGGTGTCCTCCCGCGCCTCGCGGGTGTGGACGATCAGCGGCTTGCCGCAGGACCGCGCGGCGGCGATGTGATTGCGGAACCTCTGGTGCTGCCAGCCGGGATCGCCCTGGCTCCGAAAGTAGTCCAGTCCGGTCTCGCCGATAGCCACGGTCCGTTCATCCCGCGCGCGTTCGATCAGGTCCTCGGGCGTCGGCTCGCGGCGGCCCCGCTCGCCGGGATGGACCCCCACCGAGACGGATACCTGGGGATAGGGCGCCACCAGTTCCCGCATCCGCGGATAGCCTTCCAGATCGATGGAGACGCAGAGCATGTGCCCGACGCCGGCGGCCTGGGTCGCCGCCATGAGACGGTGAAAGTCCCCGGCATGGGGCGCGAGATCGACCCGGTCGAGATGGCAGTGGGAGTCAACCAGCATGATTGCGGCTCACAGGGTGTGGGTGGGACGGTCCCTTGCGGGCATATCGGCCAGGTAGCCCTCGATCTTACGGCGGATGGCGCCCTGGTCCTGCCCGTCGAATTGTATACCGACGCCGACTAGGGGGTTACCCTCCGCGCCCGCGGGGGTCGCCCAGACGACCTTGCCGGCGATGGGCATGGGCTCGGACTCGTCCATGAGCCGTAGCAGCAGGAAGACCTCATCGCCGATGCGATAGCGCCTGTGGGTGGGTACGAACAGACCGCCGTTTCTGATAAAGGGCATAAAGGCGGCGTAGAGGGTGGATTGGTCCTCGATCGCGTAGCGGAGGATACGCTGTTGCCCGCCGGGCGCCTCAGGGTCCATGGCGCCGACTCGTCCGTTTTCCGGGGGCCGGCGCGCCCGGTCGAAACAGCCCCGCCCATTGCAGCAACAGGGACTCGTACAGGAGCAAGGCGTTGAGCGAGCCATACCCGTCCGCGCGGACCTTGAACAGCCGCATCAGGTACTGGTGACCCGCCCGCGCATCGAGCAGCGTGGCCAGTCGGCGCAGCTCCTCGCTTTGGTCCTGGTTGATGAGGCGGGGCGCGGGGTGACCGCTTGCCAGCCGCAGCAGATCGCTGACCCAACCGACCAGCCAATCCAGGAGGATCGCCGGCTCCTGTTCATTCCAGGCCGCGGCCTCCGCGACCGGGTCCCGGCGGCCGTGCGCGACCTCGACGAAGCCGGCGAAGGCCCGCGTCCGTTGGGGCAACCGCTTCTCCTCCTCCAGGGCGAGCGCCCGCAGGGGGGCCCCATGGGCCAGGCGCAGCAGGGTTTGTGCCTCCGCGGAATCGGTATGGCGACGCAGCCAGTCCAGGGCCTGTGGTTCGGGCGGGACCGGGACCCGCAACCCCTGACAACGGCTGCGGATGGTCGCGGGCAGACGCTCCGGCTGCTCGCAAACCAGGCACAGGAGCGTATCGGGAGAGGGCTCCTCCAGGGTCTTCAGAAGGCTGTTGGCCGCGTTCGGATTCATATTCTGGGCCGGGTCCAGGACAATGACCTGATAGCCGCCCCGGTGCGCGGTCAGGGCATCGGACGCGGTCAGGCGGCGAATGGCGTCCACCTTGATCTCATCTGACTTACTCTGGGGATCCGGACCGACCGCCAGGTAATCCGGGTGGGTGCCGGCGGCGAGCAGCTCGCATTCGCGGCAGTGCCCGCAGGCCAGGCCGTGCCCATCGGGGTGGGCGCACAGCAGGGAATGCGCCAAGGCCGCGACCAGGCGGCGCTTGCCCACGCCCAGGGGACCCGTGACCAGCAGCGCATGAGGCAGGCAGCCCGCCGCGCGCGCCTGGCCCAGGGCCTCCCAACCAGCCGCGTGCCAGGGCAAAGGCGCCGCGCGGTCGGTGCGCGCGCTCATCGGCCGACCCCGGCGAGGAAGGCCGCGACCGCCCGCTCCACCTGATCCGAGACCCGCGCCACCGGCGCCTCGGCATCGATCACATGCACCCGTTGCGGAGAAGACGCGGCGAGCGCCAGGTACCGGGCGCGGACACCCTCGAAGAAACCCGCCGCCTCGGCCTCGAAGCGATCCGGCGCACAGCGGCGACCGGCGCGCGCCAGCCCCACCGCCACCGGCAAATCGAAAAGCAGAGTCAGATCGGGACGCAGGGGACCCTGGACATAATCCTCCAACATCGCGATGCGTTCCGGGTCGACCCCACGGCCACCGCCCTGATAGGCATAAGTAGCATCCGTAAAGCGGTCGCACAGCACCCAAGTCCCCCGCGCCAGAGCCGGGCGGATCCGTTGCGCCAAATGCTCGGCGCGGGCGGCGAACAAAAGCAGCAGTTCCGTATCGGCCGCCATCCCCGCCCCCGCGGGATCCAGCAACAACCCCCGAATACGCTCGCCGAGGGGCGACCCGCCGGGCTCCCGGGTAACGAGGACCTCCAGACCCCGCGCCTCCAGCACGCGCCGCACCCAGGCCAGCTGAGTCGTCTTCCCCGCCCCCTCGATACCCTCCAGGGTCACGAACCTACCCATCCCTTCCCCGCCATTACTCATTGTGCATTCCCATGCTCACAAGGGTCGCCCATGGGTGGGCACAACCCATTTGTCGATGCCATCTATTTGGGGGCCGGTTACTGCTCTTTGGTCTTTTTGAGGAAACGGGCGTACATGAATGCCTGTTTCTTGTACCGAGAGATTCGTGAAGCCTGCCCGACACAGGTAATCCACCAGGACGGATGCACCACCCCCGACGTCGATGATCGGCTCGTCACCGCGCAGTCCGCATCGCCGGATGAGCGCCAGGGATAATTTCGGTTCCTCCTGATACCAGCTCACATCCGAGGCGGATCTTTTCCGGTAGACGGTTTGCCAATGCGTCCGTCTGTCAAACATGATGGCTATAGGTTACGACAAGACCTCCTGAAGAAACCAGACTGGTAGGATGGGCAAAGCGGAGCGTGCCTGTTCTCTGGTCGAGACTTCGGTCATCCCCAGGGCTTTGCGAGCCAACATGCCTTATCGAATGCGCAACGCGGAGCGTGCCCATCAAAACGGCATGAGGGATATAAAGCCGGATACGATGGGCACGCCTCGCTTAGTGCCTCCCACAAGCCGCGCGGCGCGGCATCTCCTGGGAACGGACCGCCAGCTTCCTGCCGGCCTGATGGGCGCTGGCTTTGCCCATCCTACGGGTTGGTCATGGGTTACGACGAGGCCTCCT
>JAIZWN010000660.1 GCA_020443945.1 Candidatus Thiosymbion ectosymbiont of Robbea hypermnestra
GATCTATAGGATGATAGGACAGGCAAAGCCTAGCGTGGTCTCGCGCCCCATCCTACAGATTTTAGGACTACCTATAACCTTTCTTGGTGTTTCCTTGGAAACAGAACATACAAGGATGGTGACCGGGTTCCCCGACCCTGTACCCTCGCCTACCGACCTTGTGTAGGCAGGCTCCAGAGCATGGCTCCAGGCCTCGGATACTCTCCGGTATGGACGAAGCGGGCGGGGAGCCGCTCTACGTGCAGGTTCGTGGCCTTTCGACGCACGGCCTCAGGGCGGGACGGCTTCCCCAGGTCTCTCCATCAATTCCCTTTATACCTCATCCTTGGCTTTTCCTTGAAAACAGAACATACAAGGATGGGTAGAGGCGCGGGCGTGAGGGGTGGTTTTTGGCGCGGTTGTTCTCGCGCCGAAACCCATCACCAAGCAAGACGATGGGTTTCGGCGCGGTTAAGATTGGCGACATCCCCAAAGCTCGTTGGCGCGCCTCTACCCATCCTACCGTGCTTGGTGTCTTTGTGTGAGAATTGAGAATGCCCCCTAAGACACCACCCAATTGAGAACGCCCCCTGAAACACCACTCAATCTTTCACGGTCTCCCGAGGAGCCCAGCGAGAAACAGCACGTGAGCACGAAGATCCAGGTTAAGGTTCCCCCGATCGGCGATTTCAGGGAGGTAGCGGTGGTCGAGGTGCTGGTGGCCCCCGGCGACCAGGTGGAGAAGGAGACCTCCTTGATTACCTTGGAGAGCGACAAGGCGACCATGGAGATCCCGTCCCCACAGGCGGGGAAGGTCGCCGGAATCGCGGTCGAGGTAGGGTCCAGGGTCTCGGAGGACGATCCGATTCTGACCCTGGAGGTGGCGGCGGACGACCCGGCCGCTCGCCCGCCCCCGCAGCCGACCGCCGCGCCCGCGGCGACGACGCCCGCGGGGCATCGCTCCACCCAGGTGGTGGTTCTCGGCGCCGGGCCGGGCGGTTACACCGCCGCCTTCCGCGCCGCGGACTTGGGCAAGCAGGTGGTCCTGATCGAACGCTACGACCGCCTGGGGGGGGTCTGCCTCAATGTGGGCTGTATTCCCTCCAAGACCCTGCTGCACACCGCCCAGGTCATCACCGAGGCGGCGGAAATGGCCGCGCTGGGGGTGCGCTTCGGCGCGCCCGAGCTCGATCTGGCCAAGCTGCGCGCGGGCAAGGAACGGGTGGTGGAGCGGCTGACCGGCGGCCTGGCGGCCCTGGCCAGGCAGCGCAAGGTCGAGGTGGTGCAGGGCTGCGGCCAGTTCGCGGCCCCCAACCGCATCGCCGTGGATACCCGCGAGGGCCGGATCGCCATCGACTTCGACCAGGCCATCATCGCCTGCGGCTCCAGCCCGGTGAAGATCCCCGGCTTTCCCCACGACGACCCGCGGGTCATGGATTCCACCGACGCCCTGGCGCTCACGGAAATCCCCGGGCGGATGCTCATCGTCGGCGGCGGCATCATCGGCCTGGAAATGGCCGCCGTCTACCAGGCCCTGGGGACGCGCATCGAGGTGGTAGAGCTGCTGGACCAGCTGCTTCCAGGCTGCGACAAGGACCTGGTGCGCCCCCTCGAGAAGGTCATCCGGCAACGCTACGACCGCATCCTGACGGGCACCAAAGTGACGGCGATGAATCCCGTCTCCGACGGCATTCGGGTCGATTTCGAGGGCCAAGGGGCCCCGGCGACCCAGACCTACGACCGCGTTCTGGTGGCCGTCGGGCGCCGCCCCAACGGCAAGCTCATCGCGGCCGAGAAGGCCGGCGTCAAGGTGGACGAGCGCGGCTTCATCCCCGTGGACGTCCATCTGCGCACCAATGTACCCAACATCTTTGCCATTGGCGATGTGGTGGGGGACCCCATGTTGGCCCACAAGGCCACGCACGAAGCCAAGGTGGCCGCCGAGGTCATCGCCGGGCTGCCCGCCGTCTTCGACCCGCTGACCATCCCCTCGGTGGCCTACACGGACCCCGAGGTAGCCTGGATGGGCCTGACGGAAACCGCGGCCAAGGCCCAGGGCATCGCCTACGAGAAGGGCGCCTTCCCCTGGGCCGCCAGCGGTCGGGCGCTCGGCATCGGCCGCGACGAGGGGTTGACCAAACTGCTGTTCGACCCGCAAACCAAACGGATCCTGGGCGCCGGCATCGTGGGCCCCAACGCCGGGGAGCTCATCGGCCAGACGGTATTGGCCCTGGAGCTGGGGGCGGACGCCGAGGATATCGGCCTGACCATCCATCCCCACCCGACCCTGAACGAGACCATCTGCCTGGCCGCGGAAATGGCCCACGGCTCGATCACGGACCTGCTGCCGCCACGCAAACGCTGAGCGCCACCGGCCACGCCGCTCCCAGACAAAAACCCTGCCCGACAACCGCATTCTCGGAGGAAACCATACCGATGTTCGACGGGATCCCGCACATGCAGATACCACCCCCGCCGGCGCCGGCGGTACCACCGACACCGGCGACGGGGGAAACCGATCTCTTTTCGTCCGGGTTTTTCCTGCGGCTCGGCTTCTCCTTCATGGTGGGCCTGGCCATCGGTTACGCGCTCAAGGTCGCCTTCAAGATCGCCCTGGTACTCGGCGGCCTGTCGCTGATCCTGCTGTTCGGCCTCCAGTACGGCGGTATCATCGCGGTCGACTGGGCCGGGATGGAAGCGGGCTACGACAGCTTCATCGACTGGCTGGCGGCCTACGGCGGGGCGCTGAAGGATTTCATCGCCGACAACCTCTCCAGCGCCGCCTCCTTCACCGCCGGCTTGCTGCTGGGCCTGCGTTTCTGACGGCCAGGACGACCCGCGAGGAAACCCGGCCTATGGAGCGCGTCGGGTGTCGCCAAAGGCGACACCCTCTTATGCGTGGGTGCCCAGTACAAACCCCAGCGAGGCTTTGCCTTAAGACCACGAGGCGTGACCAACCGCACCGAAGAACCACGGATAAACACGGATAAACACAGATCACAATCCGTGTTTATCTGTGTTTATTTGTGTTTATCCGTGGTTCAAAGAATTTGCGATTGTTAAAGATGCAGGTTCCTCAAGGAATCCTAGAGGGCGTTCTCAATTTTCACACAAAGACACCAAGCCACAAAGGGATCGTGGGTCATGGGTAAGGCGCCCGTTGGCCGTCATTCCGGCAGGGAT
>JAIZWN010000661.1 GCA_020443945.1 Candidatus Thiosymbion ectosymbiont of Robbea hypermnestra
GCCAGCCCTGGCACCGGCAGGTTCCGGCAAGCCCTGCCGGAATGACGGCCAACAGGCGCCTTACCCATGACCCACGATCCCTTTGTGGCTTGGTGTCGTTGTGTGAGAATTGAGAACGCCCCTAGTGCCTAGTTCCTCCTTATTTTTCATATACTTAACCGCATCAGGGCAGCCGGTTGCGCAGGCCGATGGTCAGGGAAACCGCTTGGCGCAATCGCCTGTCGGTGGCGGTGGTCAGGGCGCCTTTGCTGTCCAGGTAGGTCTGTTCGGCCTCCGCCATATTGTCCTCGAACCCCCGCAGCAGCAACCAGAGCCTTACCGCGACCACCCGGTTCCAGTCGGTCACCTTCCCCGCGGCAAGGAATCCGTCCGGCGTGCCCTCGGCGTCCGCGTCGGTATTCTCCCCGTAAAGGAGCTGCATATCCTCCACGCCCTCGGCGAATTCCTCCGTGCGTCTCCCGCTGGTCTTGAGGTACAGCGCCGGCTCCCCGCCGGGGTTGCGCGCGATGTAGTAGATCGCCGTCCGGTAGCGGATGATTTCGGCATCCGTGCCGAACCGCTCAATCTCCGGCGCGGCGCTGCCGCCCCAGGCGCCGTCGGAGTTTCCCGGAGCGAGACCGCCGGCCGGGTGGGTGATGGTCCCGGCGGCATCGATTGAGCCGACCTGGAAGATGCGGGCCTTGCGGCAATCACTGAGCAGCAGGTAATCGCCGGGGCAGATCCCGTTGATGCGGTTGGCATTGCCGGGGCAGGCCCTGGCCTTCCGCGACCGGAAGACCGCGAAGACCCGCCGGGCGGAGTTCTCCGCCCGCACGCCGGAGGCGTCGCCCTCGGGTCCCCGGACCACCAGGACATCGGTGCCCGCGAGCGGGGTGCGACGCACCCCCGCGAAGGCGCTGGCCAGGGGCTCCGGCAATGTCGCGGGCACGTCGTCGAAGCCCTGGATGCCGGTGCGGAAATCGTTTTCCAGGGCGCCCGGATGGTTCACCAGATTGGTAAGGGGGCCATTGCCCCCGGCGCAGCCGCGGTAACCGGCGACCCGAATGTCCCGCGCGAGGAATTGCGTCAGGGTGCGTTGGTTTTCCTGCAAACGACCGGCCTCGAGCTGGACCAGGAAATGCCGCTTGTTGGCCGCGAAGAACAGCAGGGCCGCCGAGAGGGTCAGGATCCCGAGGGCAATCCCCACGAGTAACTCGAGCAGGGTGAAGCCCCTGCTGCCGGGGCGAAGGCGTGTGGAGCCGGCCAGAGCCATGAATAGGTAGTCCTTCAGGGCGAGTTCGTCCCGCCGGCTCATATTTCTTGCGCCTCATTGAGCACTTGTGTTTTCCACCTGTCCGGCAGTGCCCCGAGGGTAAGTACATCGACCTCCACCCCAAGGAGTTCCGTCAGCTCGGAGCAAATGGCGCCGACATCGAAAAGAGAGGTCTCCCAGGTGGTGTCGATGAGAATGTCCAAATCGCTCTCTTCGCTATCTTGCCCATGGAGAGCGGAGCCGAAAACACGGGGGTTACGGGCGCCATGATGCTCGACAATCCGCCGAATGGCCTTACGGTGTTGTTGATAGGCGATCGATGGCCTCATGGGCTAATCCTTCTTTAGATTCTACGGTGGTGTCTTACTGAAAGTCTTTCAGCTCCATGTTCAATCGTTCTCCATCACCGCCGCATCGCTTATCCCCGGCGAGCGTTCCGCAACCGACCCCACATCGTGGCCCGCCTCGCGCAAGGCCGACACACTCGCCGGCGGGATATTCTCATTAGCCAACAGGCGCATCAGGCCACAGCGCGCTCAAGGGGATAGATCATCTCTTCCCGCATTACCTCGGCGGTAAAGGCGAATACCGCTTGCAAGGATTCGTGGGTGAGTTGCGGGTAATGCTCCAGAATTTGAGCTTCACTCCAACCCTCCGCCAGCAGGCCCAGCAGAAAATCCACCGACAGCCGGGTTCCCTTGACAATAGGCTTGCCCAACAGCACGGCGGGATCGGTATGGATATGGTCATGCCAGTTCATGGGTCAATCCCTCTCGGAGCGATACAGGGCAAAGGGGGTAGTGTTCTAACTTTGTTGTTTCCGGGATTCAGTGCATATCGCCAGGGACAACAAAATTACAACACTACCTCCCGGTTTATCGGAGGTAAGTCCGTGCTGAGTTGGGGATAAATTTGGGGGTGGGCTGACGCGCCCAAGAGCTAACCAACTGGAATAGAAGGGGTTTTATTCCATGATTGGCGGAGAGAGAGGGATTCGAACCCTCGATGGGCTTTTAACCCATACTCCCTTAGCAGGGGAGCGCCTTCAGCCGCTCGGCCATCTCTCCGAAAGAGGGGGTCGCACAAGGTGACACCCGACGCGGTCCAGGGATGGGCCGCTCTTTATCAACGGCGGCAAGCCGTTAAAAGGGCGCCTTGAAGAATTCAAGGCGCCTGTGTGGGGCGGAGATGCCCCGCCATTTTTCAAGGTTCCCGAAAGTGGAGGAAACGGGAAATCGCACTTTTCCGCGTCACGAACGCCCAACCCTCACGAAAGGGGTAGGCGGCGTCGCCACCGGGTACTAGGGGGCGTTCTCAATTCTCACACAAAGACACCAAGCCACAAAGGGATCGTGGGTCATGGGTAAGGCGCC
>JAIZWN010000662.1 GCA_020443945.1 Candidatus Thiosymbion ectosymbiont of Robbea hypermnestra
GCGTCATTCCGGCAGGGATTGCCGGAATCCAGGTGCCAGGGATGGCAAAACTAAAGAGGGGGCTGAACGGTTACCACACACTGTGGCTAGCTACGTATATAGGTCCCAAACTAAGACACCACCCCTCATTTGTACCAATTTTCCAATTTCAGCCCGGATACCCTTGAGAATTCCCTGATATTATTGGTTACCAAAACCCCGCGATGGGCCAAAGCGGTACCTGCAATCAACAGATCATGGGATCCTATCGGCGTGCCTTGCTTTTCCAGGTTCGCGCGAATCGCGGCGGATAAGCGTGCGGCTTCATCCCCGAAAGGCAATATCTCGACCAACGAACAGAGCTCCTTCAGTTGCGCCTGTCTCTTTCGGGGGGAGGTGGATTTTGCAATGCCATACTCCAGTTCGTACAAGACCACCGACGGAATTGCGATTTTTTGCGGGGATACGCGAAGAAACCTTTTCGAAACATTGCCCGTTCCTTTGAAAAAATAGATCAATGTATTCGTATCGATGATATACATCATAGCTTCTCGCGGTCGGCATCCTGCCCGCGATGCGACCGGATAACGTCCGCGTCCGGAAAATCCTTCCATGTCCCGGCCAGCTCCACGATGGAGCTTGGCCATTCGTTCGAGATCCTCTCCCGAATCAGCCCGGCGATCCATTTGCTCTTTGATAATCGAGCGGATTTTGCCGCGGCAACCATTTTCCGTTCGATACCCTCTTCCAGATAAATCGTCACTTGACCCATGGTTGGCGCCCCCATAAACATATATGCTTAATTATATGTGCGCTCCGGTTGCAGTTCAACTTCCAATCGTACAGGATTCACAGGATTTTTAAGGATTAACAAGACCTTATAATCGATTTCAAGCTCGCGCAACGACGCGGATGGCAGCTTTAGTTGCGTCCGCAGGGAGCCCCCCAACCGCGCCAAGGCAAGGCGTGGCGTTGCTCTCTCGCTCGGTGCTCTCCTCTCGCCTGGGCGCGGTTGGCAGGGCTTAAGAGGGTGAAAAATAGGGTGAAACGGGGTACTAGGGGGCGTTCTCAATTCTCACACAAAGACACCAAGCCACAAAGGGATCGTGGGTCATGGGTAAGGCGC
>JAIZWN010000663.1 GCA_020443945.1 Candidatus Thiosymbion ectosymbiont of Robbea hypermnestra
GCGTCATTCCGGCAGGGATTGCCGGAATCCAGGTGCCAGGGATGGCAAAACTAAAGAGGGGGCTGAACGGTTACCACCCACTGTGGCTAGCTACGTATATAGGTCCCATGTTGTAGAAGGCGATACCCTCGGCGGGAGAGAGTTCAGCCAATGCGGGGGTTGAGCTCGGGCAGTCGGGCCCGGGTCAACCGAAGTCCCTTGCCGCCCGATTCGACAAGTCCGCGCCGACGCCCCACCTGACTCTGGAACTGCTTCTTCCAGCGCGCAAAATCGATATCCTGATTACCGTAGAGGGCGCCGTCGAGTTGCTGCATGAGGCGCCCGAGCTGTTCCGGATCGGCGCCGGGACGCAACGCCAGAATCCTGCCGGCCATGCCCGGCAGCGAGGTCCGGGTATCGAACTGCAGGTGTTGGCGCGTCAGCTCCTGAAAACGCTCGGCCCAGGCCGTGGGCCCATCTTCCTGGTTGGCCGCGCGCACGCAACGCAGGAACCGGGTGGAGGGCGGCAATGAGCGCTCCCAGCGCGCCTGGATGCGCCCGAGCAGCGGTGTCGGGTCCATGCGTTCGGCAAGCCGCGCAACGCCGGCCGAGACGACCAGGGCCGCATTGCCCAGGCCGGTATCCAGGCGTTTGCGCAGCACCGAGACCATGTCCGCCGTCTTGCCGGATACCACCCCGGAGCTACGCCCCTGGTACCAGATTCCCCCCCAGTAGCCGAGCAGGAGGAGGCCGATTCCCGCCAGCGGCAGCCACAGCCAGCTCAGACCCGCATCCCCGGTCGTCACGGCCATCGGGGACGGGCCGTCGGGACCGGTTTCGCCGTTTCCCCGGAGCCTGTGGACGGGCAGGCCGGCGTATTCCCTGGTGCCCGTGGCGACATTCCACCAGGCGAGACGGATCTCCGGTAATTGCAGCTTGCCGTCGGCGCGGGGAACCAGGGTGAAATACTCCGTCCGTCGGCCTTCGAGGCGGCGTCCGTCCTGGGACAACTGGCCTTCGTTCAGGGTCTGTTCCCGGTAGACCCGGAAATCCGGGGAACGCAACCGGGGCTCCAGGCTGGGAAGCTGATCACCGGTGGCCCCGACCGCGTTGAGCTCCAGGGTCAGGGTAACGGGTTTGCCCTGCTCGACCTGCTCGTCGCCGTCCAGCGTGGCCTTCAGGGTCAGGTCCTGCAGGGGGAGCCACGGACGGACCGAGACCATCGCCGGACGTACCTGGAGGCGTATGGGCTCCGCGCCGGTGGTCTCGAAACGCCGGTTGCCGGCGCGGCCATATCCGAAGCCGTTCCCGGACAAGGTGCCGGTGACCTGCAGGGGCGGAACCTCGATGGTCCCCGCCCGCAGTGGCGTGAGGGTGTAGACGAACTCATTGACGATCTCCCGACTACCCTGCCCCCCGGTGCGCGAGCTGGCCTCGGGGCCTTCGATCTTCTGCAGGAGCACGTCGTTGCTGTTCGGCAGCTCCGGGGTGGCGGTCGCCAGATTCTCGCTGCTGATTACCCGCAGCCTGAGCAGGACATTCTCCTGCACATAGGGTTGGTAGTCGCTCAGCTCCAGCTCCAGCCGCGGCGGCCGGGCGGTGTGGCGCGCCGGTTGTTGACCGTAGGGCGGCTGGTACTGTCCCGGCCAACCGAACTGGTAGCCCGGTCCGGGTTGCTGATAGCCCGGCATCTGTCCCGGCACCTGTCCCGGCATCTGACGTGGGGGTGGCGGTTGGTAATTCGGCGGAACGCCACGGGCATTGCCGGATTCCTGGGGCCGGTACTGCCAGGACTCGGGCCCCGGCGGTCGCTGATCACGATTGGAGGAACCCGGAAAGGGAAAGCTGAAGTTGAAGGCCCACGCCTCGATGGTTATCCCGAGCAGGGCGAGGATCAGGAGGCCGGAAATGGGGAGCCAGCGCATAAGCAGCTACGAATCACGCGAATTACCCGCGAATGGTCAGGTTTGCTCCAGGGGGCGTTATCAATTAACCGAATCCCCCGAAACTCAAATGCAGCAAACCCATACCCTTGTCGGTGGGTCACCGCCTTCCGTGTTCTCACACCAAGCCACCAAGCCACGAA
>JAIZWN010000664.1 GCA_020443945.1 Candidatus Thiosymbion ectosymbiont of Robbea hypermnestra
CGCCAGACGAAAGGGGCGGGAACGGATAGGCCAAATCTAAGGACACGGGAAACCTGTCCTCTACTCTACTGTGATGTGCGACGTGACTCAGGGAGACACCTGATCACTTGAAAATTTACCACTACCCAGGCACAAACGGGGGGTGAACCAGTGATGCGGCTCCAGGATAGCGATCTGTTGCGGGAATCTTGTTACATCGGCGGCGAATGGGTGGGGGCCCGAAACGGCGCCCGACTGACGGTGACCGACCCGGCTACCGGCGAGACCATCGCCCAGGTGCCGAACCTGGGGGCTACCGAGACCCGACAGGCCGTCGAGGCCGCGGAGAGGGCCTGGGGACCCTGGCGGGCGCTGACCGCGGACGCGCGGTCGGAATTGCTCAGGCGTTGGGGGGAACTGGTGCTGGCGCATCAGGAGGACCTGGCCCGCCTCATAACCACGGAGCAGGGCAAACCCTTGGCGGAGGCGCGCGCCGAGGTGGTCTACGCCGCCTCCTTCATCGACTGGTTCGCGGAGGAAGGGCGGCGGATCTATGGTGATGTCATCCCCCCTCCCCATAGCGACAAACGCATCCTGACGCTCAAGCAGCCGGTCGGGGTCTGCGCCCTCATCACGCCCTGGAACTTCCCGGCCGCCATGATCGCCCGCAAGGCCGGCGCGGCCCTGGCCGCCGGTTGCACCCTGGTGATCAAGCCGGCGGAGGACTCGCCCCTCACGGCCCTGGCCCTGACGGTACTGGCGGAGCGGGCCGGTATTCCGGCGGGGGTCTTCAATGTGGTCACCGGCGATCCGATCCCCATCGGCGGGGAGCTGACCGCCAATCCGCGGGTGCGCAAGCTGAGCTTCACCGGCTCCACCCAAACGGGGCGGTTACTGATGCGCCAATGCGGGGATACGGTCAAGAAGCTGTCCCTGGAGCTGGGCGGCAATACCCCTTTCATCGTCTTCGACGACGCGGACCTGGACGCCGCCGTCGAAGGCGCCATGCAATCCAAGTATCGCAACAGCGGCCAAACCTGCGTCTGCGCCAATCGCATCCTGGTGCAGGACGGTATCCACGACGCCTTTGCCGAGCGCCTGGCGGCCAGGGTCGCCGCCCTGCAGGTAGGACCGGGGGCCAAGCCGGGGGTCGAGCAGGGCCCGCTCATCCGCGCGGAGGCCGTCGTCAAGGTCGAGGTCCACATCGCCGACGCCCTCGACAAGGGCGCGCGCCTGCTTACCGGCGGCGCCCGTCATGCCCTGGGCGGGACCTTCTTCGAGCCTACGGTGCTGGCGGACGTGACCCCGGATATGCGGGTCGCCCGCGAGGAAACCTTCGGCCCGGTGGCCCCCCTGTTCCGTTTCGAGACGGAAGCGGCGGCGGTAGCCATGGCCAACGACACCGAGTACGGACTGGCCGCCTACTTCTACAGCCGGGACCTCGGCCGGGTGTGGCGGGTCTCCGAGGCCCTGGAGTACGGCATAATCGGCGTCAACACCGGCTCCACCTCCACCGCCGTCGCCCCCTTCGGCGGCGTCAAGCAATCGGGCATAGGACGCGAAGGGTCCCGCTACGGCATCGAGGAGTATCTGGAGCTCAAATACCTGTGCCTGGATATCGGGACCTCCCCACGGTAGCGCCCGATTTCGCATGAAATCGTCGCGACACGCAGGGGGTGCATACGCCGACCCCGAGGCTTCGAGCGGCTTAGGGGTATACCCCCTCTCCCACCGGGAGAGGGCCGGGGAGAGGGCGGGAAAGCGTTGCGGTACCGCGGCGCTTTCCTGCCATCGGGATGGGCAGCGTTTTCCGAGGTGGGATGCGCTACGCTTTCCTGCCCTACGATCCTATGGTCCGTGCCTGCGGAGCCGGCTGGTTATCGACCGCTCCGGTATCCGTGCGCTTCCTTTGTGGTAGCATCCAAGTCCGTCCGAGCCCCGTGGTTTCGTGCCCCTCGCAACGCTTGAACGGAGTATCTGCCCCATGTCCGAGTCTACGCCCTCGGTATTTCGCCGCTTCGCCCTTCTGCTGTCCGTATTCCGACGCATCCTGACCGACGCCCGCTTCGCTGGCCAAGTAGCCGAGCTGCATGCGGGGCGCGCGACCGCCGCCTCGGATGCCCGGGGCGGGAAGGAAACGCCGCGCCTGCGGGAGGCCGAGCCGAACGCGGGGTTGCAGCTCTTAGGTCTGCTCCAGAGGGACGGGCGTTTGATCGATTTTCTCGAGGAGGACGTGGGCGCCTATTCGGACGCCGAGGTCGGCGCGGCCGCGCGCGTGGTGCATGAAGGGTGCAAGGAAACCCTGGCGCAGCATTTCACCATCGAGGCCGTGCGCGCCGAATCGGAGGGGGACCGGGTGACCCTGGCGGCGGACTTCGATGTGTCCGCGGTGCGGCTCACGGGTAATCTGGTGGGTCAGGCGCCCTTTACCGGCAGCCTGGTCCACCGGGGCTGGCGGGTCACGGAGACCCGATTGCCCCAGGTCGCGACCGGCCATGATCTGAGGATTCTGGCGCCCGCGGAGGTAGAGCTATGAGTGACGCGCGCTATGCCGTGGGCATCGATCTGGGAACCACCCACTGTGCCCTGTCCTCTGTCGATCTGGACGCCAGCGAGTGGGACGAGGTCACGCAGGACCTGATGCCGGTGCCCCAGCTGACGGGACCCGGTACGGTCGCCGCCCTGCCCCTGTTGCCCTCGTTCCTTTATCTGCCCCACCCGGACGAGTTCGCGGTGGAGGATCTGACGCTGCCCTGGGACGACCGTACGGACCAGCTCCTCGGCGAGCTGGCGCGTTCCGTCGGGGCCCGCACCCCCATTCGCCTGGTCTCCAGCGCCAAGAGCTGGCTGTGCCATCCGGGAATCGACCGACGCAGCTCGGTGCTGCCGCCGGGGGCGCCGGAAGACGAGGTGTCTCGGGTCTCGCCTTACCAGGCCTCGGTCCGCTATCTGGAACATCTGCGCGACGCCTGGAATCATGCCCACCCGGAGCATGACCTGGTACGCCAGGAGGTCACGGTGACGGTCCCCGCCTCCTTCGATCCGGCCGCCCGGGAACTGACCGCCGAGGCGGCCCAGACCGTCGGCTTCCGGCGCCTGGTCCTGCTCGAAGAGCCCCAGGCAGCCCTCTACAGCTGGATTCACGACAGCGCGGGGACCTGGCGCAAACAGGTGCGCGTCGGCGACATCATCCTGGTCATCGATGTGGGCGGCGGCACCACCGATCTGTCCCTGATCGCGGTGACGGCACGCGACGGCGCGCTGGAGCTGGTCCGCGTCGCCGTCGGCGAGCACATCCTGCTCGGCGGCGACAACATGGACCTGGCCCTCGCGCACCTGGTCGGAGGCAAGCTCACGGCTACGGGCACCACCCTGGACCATTGGCAGATTCAAGCCCTCACCCACGGCTGCCGCCAGGCCAAGGAAGCGTTGCTGATGGACCCGAGCCTGGAAGCCGTGCCCGTGGTGGTGCCCAGCCGCGGCACCCGCCTCATCCGCCGCAGTCTCCGCACCGAGCTGACCGGCGGAGAGGTCACCCACACCCTGGTCGAAGGCTTCTTCCCCGAGGTTCCCGTGAGCGCCCGCCCGGCCGCGCGCCCGCGCGCGGCCCTCACCAAGCTCGGCTTGCCTTATGCCCAGGACGCCGCCGTCACCCGCCACTTGGCCGCCTTCCTCGGTATGCAGAAAGGGGCTACGGAAGACCTGCCCGGCTTCGAGCCCGGCGGCGGTAGCTTCCTGCATCCGACGGCCGTCCTGTTCAACGGCGGCGTCTTCAAGGCAAACCTGCTGGTCGAGCGGGTGATGAAGGTCATCAACGATTGGCTGGCGACGGACGACGCCCCCCCGGCCCGTCTGCTCGCGGGGGTCGACCTCGACCTCTCCGTGGCGCGCGGGGCCTCCTACTACGGCTACGTCCGGCGCGGAGGCGGGGTCAGAATCCGGGGCGGTACCGCCCGCTCCTACTATGTGGGCGTGGAGAGCGCCGTGCCCGCCGTGCCAGGCGTGGAGCCGCGGATCCAGGCCCTGTGCCTGGCCCCCTTCGGCATGGAAGAAGGCACCCAGGCCGAAATCCCGCCCCAGGAATTCGGCCTGGTCGTCTCCGAGCAAGTGCGGTTTCGGTTCTTCGGCTCCCCGGTGCGCCGCGACGATCAGGTCGGAGACCTGCTCGAAGATTGGTCCGCCGAAGAAATCGAAGAGCTCGAAGAAATCGAGGCCTACCTCCCCGCGGAAACGCGGACGCCGGGAGAAATCGTCCCGGTACACCTGCGCGCCTCGGTCACCGAAGTCGGCACCCTCCTGCTCGAAGCCATGCCCCTCGACGGTCCCGAGCATTGGAAAGTCGAATTCAACGTGCGCAACCCCGCGAACGAATGAACTTGTAATGGAGCGAAAGCTATGTATATAGGTCCCAAACCAAGAGAAATCATAATATGTTTGAAAATACTATCAATATATCGAACACCCTTGTCAATTCCCGGTTGGCCTGATTGAAAGACTAGTACTTTCAATGAGCAACGAAGATGATTGGGTTTTTGATCCGTTTTCAGGAACCGGAACATCGATCATCGCCGCCATTCGGAACGGCAGACGGGGCGCCGGGGCCGAAACAGAAAAAAAATACATAGAAATTTCGCGCTCGAGAATACAGGAAACCGTTGCGGGGACTCTCCGGGTGCGCCCAATGAACAAGCCCAAATACGACCCGAACGTTGCCGGGAATAAATTAATAAAGGCTCCATGGGAACAGGAACAAGGACGTGGTATACCGGCAGTCCCCCTGGTCCTAATCGGAATAGAATCATAAAAACCAATGCTCTCTGCCAAAATGGCATTTGGAAGCAGGTAGTCGAGACGTCTATGAGCGGCATGCAGACAGGAAGCAAGATCGACAATGCCGGCCCTTGAAGCAAGGCATCTCGTTCGAGCGGTCGAGGACGCATTTACCGAATCGGTAGCGTCGGCGGTGCTGGTATCCCGGATCAGGGAGCACCCACGGCGGTTTTACGTGACGGCGGGGGAGGCGTCTTTTCCGGTTTGGGTCTATGTCTGGACGCTGACTCATGGTGGGGGTGCCGCTAGGCCGGCGGATGAATATCGGATTCAGCTCACCTCCGTCATGCCGCCGCTACCGGAGAATCCCGACGGATCCACCTTGTTACTCGGCTACGAGCCGAACACAAAATGCTTCGCGGGATTCGACTTGCGGAGGCACCAGACGTTCTCTACCCAATCACCCTCGATTCAAGTCAATATCAACACATTGCGGGAAGCCGTGAGGGATGGTTTTGCCTTTGCCCGGAAAGACAATAATGAGATTGCCGTAGGCTTTCGGCCAGACAACATGCTGTCCTATGCTCTGAATTGCGAAAGTTTCCATGAGAGTAGCGCGGATGCCACCGTATCCGAAATCCTTTCTCGCGTCGGTCGTTTCGAGACCGTCCCGGCTGAGGAGATCGATGCGTTGCCAGCCGAGCGCCAACGGGTCATAACCAAGGTTTCTCGCTTAGCGCGGGATAGTGATTTCCGACGGAAGGTTACCATTGCCTACGACCGCAAATGCTGTGTTACCGGATTGCAGCTCCGTCTTATCGATGCCGCGCATATTCTGCCCGTAGGGGCGGAAGGAAGTAACGATGCGGTCGAGAATGGTCTTTGCCTTTCTCCCACTTACCATCGGGCATACGATCGTGGCCTGATCCGCCTGACCGAAGAACGAAAAATGATCCTCGACCGGAACAAGCGCGATGAACTTGTCCGGTTGGGGCTCGGGGGAGGTCTGGCGGAGTTCGAGGCCCACTTGGGGCGGGAAATTTTTCTCCCCGCCGATAGGCGACAGTGGCCGGATTTGGCGCTGATTCGTCAGGCAAACCGTTTTCGTGGGATCTGATCCTGTAAGACAAAAACCTTCTTGACTAGAAAGATTATCGTCTTACACTAACGGCATGGCCAGACCCAAGAAACAAAATCCCAGAAGCAGGTTGGTTAATTTTCGCCTTACCGAGGCTGAATTCGATAGCATCGAGTCCGAGGCAAGCGCGGCCGGCTTCGAATCCTTGAGCGACTACCTGAGATACCTTCACGAACAACATGCAACAACGGCCTACAAACACAAGGGCGTAAAAGAAAACGCCGTGCTCTATGGTGTCCCCGAACCATCCCTCTATCGCAAAACGGAACGAGGAAAGCTCTATCACGGGGATGCGCTCGGATTGCTCCACAAGACCCTCGAGCCCGATTCAGTCGATTTAATCATGACCTCCCCCCCATTCGGGCTGGTGAGGAAAAAGAGCTATGGCAACGAAGACGCCGACCAATACGTTGAATGGTTTCGGCCATTCGCCGAAGGCATGCGGCGAGTCCTCAAACAAAAGGGAAGCCTGGTCATCGATATCGGAGGTTCCTGGAAAAAGGGTATACCGACACGTTCGCTGTATCATTTCGAGCTACTCATTACATTATGTCGCGACTACGGATTCCACCTCTGTCAGGAGTACTACTGGTGGAACCCGGCCAAGCTGCCCACCCCCGCCGAGTGGGTCAATATCAGAAGAATCCGGGTCAAGGACGCGGTAAATTGTATCTGGTGGCTGTCGCAAACCCCCTGGCCGAAGGCCTCTAATAAACGAGTGCTCGCCCCTTACAGCGAGTCGATGAAATCCTTACTCAAGAATGGCTATACGCCCAAGCTACGCCCCTCCGGGCATGATATTTCCGACAAATTCGGTAAGGACAACGGTGGTTCCGTTCCACCGAATCTGCTTGCATTGGCTAACACCGAATCCAATGGCGCCTATCAGGATTATTGTCGCGCCAATCATCTGCCGGTCCATCCGGCGCGCTTTCCAGGCCGGATTCCCGAATACTTCATCCGCATGTTGACGGATAAGGGAGATTTGGTCCTGGACCCATTCGCCGGCTCTTGCGTTACCGGCGAGATATCCGAATCACTGGAAAGAAATTGGATCTGCATCGACTTGGATGAAATGTATCTGAAGGGCGCGCTTGCGCGATTTGTCGGGATAAAACCTCAACTACCGAAGGTGGATTCCACCCCTTACCAGATCTACCCTCCTTGTTCCATGAACGGCGCCCTTGACGATTCTCTGTTGCCGGAAGATGGGGGAGTTAAAAGGTCGGTTGAGAAATCTCGACAAACTTTCCGATAGCTCCCAGTACCCCATTTCACCTTATTTTGCGTTGGCAGAGAAGGTTTGATCTGGAATAGGCCACATAGAGAAGATGCTTCTGTTACGGGAAGAACAGCTACGCGCTCTGTCCGAGCCCGACTTCGAAAGGCGTGCGCTGCCGGAGCTCTGCGCACATCTCCGCGAGCACTATGGCGCCAGGCTCTTAGCCCTCGACGAGGCCGCTCTGTGTGAGCGTGTGCGGACGTCCGTGGCCGCCGCCGAGGGCTTCGGCCTGGTCAGCAGGAACGATCTCTACGGCTTCGTCACCCTGGACCTGATCTGTGCGGAGGGGTTCTACCGCGACGCTGAGGTCCGCCGGCTGCTGGAAGCGTCCCGGCCGTTTAAGCACGAGCGCATGCTGGACCTTATGCGGCGCCTGCCAGCGGCGGCCTGGAGTCGGCTCTGCACGATCGACTTCGGGCCCTATCTCGATGCGGCGTATTGGCCCGAGGGACAGACGGCCCCCGACCCCGAACGGCGGGGGACCCGGTGATGGCCTCTGTTTGTGCGGCGACTTTGGCCCCGGCGGTGGCAGCGGTCAGCGCCCTGCTGGCGGGTAGGGGGTTTCCGTCGGAGCAGCCGTTTCGCAAGGTCGTCGAAACCTGCCGGGATCTCATCGACGAGCTCGCGGAGCTGCCTCGTAAGGAGGTCGACAACAAGCTCCTGTGCGAGGTCATGTGCTGCTGCGCCGAAAACCCGTCCGTCAGTGGGGGTGGGCGGGAAATGCGCCAGCAGTGCGTTCACGAGACGCTGACCGCGGCCGATGCCGCGCTCGGTTGGCAGAGCCGTTACAAGTCCGAGATCAGCTACGATATGACCGCGACCGACGATGCCGGACGCAAGCAGCCAAGACCCCTGATGCATCGTGATGGTCAAGGTCGGGACACGACGCGACCCTCGACCTGGTGGCAGGGCCGGGCATGCGAGGAGATCGAAGGCTATCGGGGCGGCAGGGGACAGGTCCGGCGTCCCGACGTGGTCATTGTCAAAGATCCCTCGTTACCCCCGACCCGGGACAATATCGTCCGTGTCGTCGAGATGAAATTCAAAGGCGATAGGCTGTCGCGAGGCCAACGAAGCGCCTATCGGCAGATTGCCGGCGGCCGTCGCAAGCTCGACGTGATGACGGAAGGTCCGATGCCCGACGCCACACGGACTTGCAACTGTCCCGAGCGCAAACGCCGCCCACAACCCGATCCGGTGCTGGTGCCGGTGCCGCAGCCTGTACCCGAAACCGAGCGCGAGATCGACTGGGGCGAGGTCGGCAAAACGGCCCTGTGGGGCACCCTTACCGCCCTGGCGGCAGTCGGGACCGTCGCCGCCATCCTGTCGCTCTTCGACGGCCCGGCCGGTGATGTTGCTGGCGCGGTGGCCACCGGCGGGGCCGCGGCCCGCACGGCGGCCGCCTTCGCGCGTATTTTCCGAACCGCTACCCCAGCACTCTGAACGCGGTCCAGGGAGGGACCGCCATTTTCGACCGCGGCACGCGGTTGAAAATGCAAGAATCGGGATATCGCCATGTCCCGATTCGCCAGTCGCAAAGCCCAGGGATGGGCTTTTGCGACATCCTCTTCTGAACACCGGAGCGAGCATGATGGCCGACAATGCACTGGATCCCGCGATGATCGACCGATTGATGGTCACATACGGCCAACGTCGGCTCGCCGTCGTCGCCATGCTGGGGACATTCTACGTGCCCCATGGTCATGACCCGGCGGCACGCCGGGCGATGGCGGAGCTCATCGATGCCTATTACGCGGCGACGGCGCCGCATCTGCGCTGGGCCTTCTCGGAAGATGACGGGCTGCAAGACCTGCGCAAAAGACCGCTCCCGCCCTGCCGCGACCGGATCGCTCGCCTGTCAGCGGACGAGACCTTCGAGCTCAGCCTCTCCGGGGCTGAGGATTTCGAGGACGCGAGTCCCTTCAGTCTGAGCTGTCTGATGTCCTACCAGCAGCCGCCGCCCGATATGGGCTATCTGAGCCTCAGCTTCCCACTCGGTTTCCTGGAACAGCAGGCGAGCGGGTGGTTCTTTCAGTGGATCGAATACGCCTGCGAGCGCCTGACACCGCTGCACGGATACGCGGGCCTGGGTCTGGTTCAGAGCATGGACGTGGGCGAGGCGCAAGTCGTGCAGCCCTATATCTATCCGTTTGCCGAACGCTTTCCCGGCCTGGAAGTCGATGATCCGGACACGCACATCGATTATCTGGAAGACGGCATCAAGGGCGTCAACTGGCTCACCATCGTCAATGACAGCCTGCTGGGGCGCATCGGTGGGCGTGACGCCGTTCGCGCCCGCTGTAGCGACCGCATCAGCGTCCATGACACCGCGAGCGGCCTGATTCTCCAGGCCGGGCCGGCGCCGCAGCTCGGCGACCGCGAGACCGGCTTTATCCCCGAGCGTTACCGCGAGGTCTACCGCGTGCTCGAGTCCCTCCAGGCCGAGTATCCCGACATCCTTATCGACACCCCGGAGCACGTCGACCCGATGGATTTCAAGGTGCGTTGGATGACGCGATTCGCCTGAAGGCTCGAGGTTGGTCGATTATCCGTCGGGAACGACGGCGCGAACCGATTCCGCTTACCGGCCAACGGGCCCGATTCATCAATATAAGGATATACTGAATCGACCCGCATCGGGCCGGAAAAAAGGGGTAAACTGCGTGGTTATGTGAGGAGCGCCCCCGCCCGGAGCCGTCGCACGGCAAGGGCTGGGGTGTCGTCACCGGTTACCGAAACACCAAGCCGAGAAGTAAGGAGCGACCGTCGTGAGTATTCCCGCGGATGAAGTAACCACCTCCGCCTCTTTGGAACCCGTGAGCCGCAAGCAGCTGATCGCGGGCATCCTGTTCGCGGCAGCGGCCCTGTACCTGGCGACCGTCGTGCCCACGGTCGAGATCGCCTGGGTGACCGGTATCCTCCTGTTCACCATCTATCTGTTCGCCTTCGAGGTGGTGGAGGTGGATGTGGCCGCCGCCACCGTCATGGTGCTGCTGGGGTTGACCTCCCTGCTGGCCCCGGTCATGGGACTGGAGCGGGGCCTGGTGGATACCCAGCAGCTGTTCGACGGCTTCTCGTCCAACGCCGTAATCTCCATTATCGCGGTCATGATTATCGGCGCCGGTTTGGACAAGACCGGCCTCATGAGCCAAGTGGCCTCCTTCATCCTCAAGGTCGGCGGCACCACGGAGAAGCGCATCATCCCCATCATCTCCGCCACCGTGGGCATCATCTCTTCTTTCATGCAGAACGTGGGCGCGGCGGCCCTGTTTCTGCCGGTGGTATCGCGCATCTCCGCCCGCTCCGGGCTGCCCATGTCGCGCCTGCTGATGCCCATGGGCTTCTGCGCCATCCTCGGCGGCACCGTGACCATGGTGGGCTCCTCGCCGTTGATCCTGCTCAACGACCTGATCCTCACCTCCAACGAGGGCCTGAAAATACAGGGCGTCCCCGAGATGCAGACCTGGGGGTTGTTCTCCGTCACCCCCATCGGCCTGGTCCTGGTGGCGACCGGCATCATCTATTTCGTGCTGGCGGGCCGCTTCGTGTTGCCCACGACCAAGGGTGATGGGGGCAAGACCACGGATCCCATGGCCTATTTCCGGGAGACCTACGGTGTGGAGTACGCCATGCGGGAGATGGCGATTCCCGAGGACAGCGAGCTGGTGGGCAGGGAGCTCTATGACGTCGAGCACGCCAACAAGATCCGGGTGGTCGCCATGGTGCGTAACGGCGGCGATCTGGCCATCGGCCCCGGCAGCCTGGACCGGGATATCGCCTTTAAGGCCAATGGCACCATCGCCATCGTCGCCTCCCCGAAAGACTGCGCCGCCTTCGCCGCCAGGTACGACCTGCACGCCCGCGAGGACTTCGAGGCCTTCAGCGACGCCCTGGCCCCGACCAAATCCGGCATCGCGGAGCTGGTCATCCCGCCCGGCTCGTCCTTGATCGGCAAGAGCGCCCGCGATGTGTGGATGCGCAAGCGCTACGGGCTCTCCATGGTGGCGCTGCACAGCGGCGGCACCACCCGGCACGAAGGGGAGGGCATCCGCGACCTGCCGTTGCAGGCCGGCGACACCATCGTGGGCCATATCACCTGGGAGGCCCTGGTCCGGTTGGAGAAGGACCACGACTTCGTGGTGGTCACCACCGAATATCCCCACGAGGAGCTGCGCCCGAACAAGGTCCCGGCCGCCGGTATGTTCTTTCTCGTCGCCCTGTGCCTGGTACTCTTCACCGATCTGCGCCTCTCCGTGGCCCTGCTCACCGGCGCCATGGGCATGATCCTCTCACGGGTGCTGACCATCGAAGAGGCCTACCAGGCGGTGAGCTGGAAAACGGTATTCCTGCTCGCCTCCCTGATCCCCCTGGGCCTGGCGGTGGAAACCACCGGCACCGCCAAATGGATCGCCGAACAGGTCCTGCTCGTGGTGGGCAATGCCCCCGGTTGGGTGATTCAAGCCTCGGTAGCCGTGCTGGCGACCTTCTTCACCCTGGTCATGTCCAACGTGGGTGCCACCGTGCTGCTGGTGCCCCTGGCCGTCAATATCGCCATCGGCGTAGGCGCGGACCCGGCCGTCTTCGCCCTGACCGTGGCCATCGCCACCTCCAACTCCTTCCTCATCCCCACCCACCAGGTCAACGCCTTGGTCATGGGACCGGGCGGCTACCGGGTGCCGGACTTCATGCGGGCCGGAGGCGTCATGACAATCCTGTTCCTCATCGTCATGATGCTCATGATGAACCTGATCTTCTGACCGCTGCCGGAAGGTTAATCCTCCAGGTCTTGGGTGGCCGTGAGGACCTCGTCCACATGGCCCGCGACCTTCACCTTCCGCCACTGCCGGCGCAGGACGCCCGATTTGTCGATCAGGAAGGTGCTGCGTTCGATACCCAAGGATTCCTTGCCGTAGGCCTTCTTGAGCTTGATGACGTCGAACAGCTTGCACAGGGCCTCGTCCTGGTCGGAGACCAGCTCGAAAGGGAAGGCGTGTTTGGCCTTAAAGTTTTCCTGGGCCTTGAGTCCGTCACGGGAGGCGCCCAGGATCCTGGTGGACGCGGCCGCGAAGGCCGCGTCGGCGTCCCGGAAATCCTGCCCCTCCGTGGTGCAGCCGGGGGTGCTGGCCTTGGGGTAGAAGAAAAGCACCAGGTTTTCGCCGCGAAAGTCGGATAGCTTGCGGGTCTGGTTGCCGGTGGTCGTGAACTCGATGTCGGGTACGATGTCGCCGATGGTGGGACTCATGGGTTTTCGATCTCCTGATTTCGCTTGGCCCGTGCCTTGTTTTTGGCGCGTTCGATCTCGACCGAGTGGTGTTCTAACTTTGTTGTTTCCGGGATTCGGCGTATATACCCAGGGACAACAAAATTATAACACTACCCTCGACCGATACCCGCCGGCATCGGGGTATGGGTCCGGCTCGGCAAAAGATTCGCCTACCTGGTCATGATTCGTGTAGCCTCTCTTTGGGTTCGATCCTGTCATGCAACAACAACCGGAGGAAGTCTCCCATGCAACGTCTTTGCTATCTTCTCCTGCTGCTGGTTTGTGCCCTGTGGGCGCCGCTTTCCGCGGTGGCCGAGAATAGCACCAGCGCCGGCGGCTTTACCGTCCATTATAACGCCCTCTCTACCGCCACTCTCACGCCCGAGGTCGCCCGGGCCTATGGCATAGAACGCAGCAAATACCGGGGCATGCTGAATGTCAGCGTGATCAAGGAGCAGGAGGGGACCACCGGAACCGCGGTGTCGGCCCGCGTGACGGCCGAGATCAAGGCCCTGACCGGCCAGAACGCGGGCATTCCCATGCGGGAGATCAAGGCTGGGAGCGCCATCTACTCTATCGGCACGTTTTCGATTCAGGACGAGAAAACCATCGATTTTGTCATCGAGGTGACGCCCGAGGGGACCAGCGAGACCTTCGTCGTGAACATGGAGCAGCAGTTCTTCACGGATTGACGGCGCGGCTCCGCCGGGGCGACCGCCTTGCTCTCCCTGGGACCGCCGGCATCTCGCCGGCGTCACGGGCATGGACCACAGCCAGGCAATGCTTCATTCCTTTGGGAAAGAAATGATCTTTCCCATACTAATGGACACAATCAGAACCACGGAGGCAGACACGGATAAACACGGATTGCGATCTGTGTCTATCCGTGTTTATCCGTGGTTCAAAGAATTTGCGATTCCCGCCCAACAAGAGACAGAACTGTTTTTG